>JBGTRP010000366.1:0-7331 GCA_041940685.1 Acanthopleuribacteraceae bacterium | reverse complement strand
AAATTGGTTTTTGGAGGCCTATCGACCATGAAACTCTACGATTTCGAGCTTTCCGGCAACTGTTATAAGGCACGGCTGCTGCTCCAACTCCTGCAACTGCCCTACCAGGGAATCGCCATGGACCTGCGCGGCGGCGCCCATAAAAAACCCGACTTCCTGGCCCTGAACCCCAAGGGTCAGGTGCCCGTGCTGGAGGATGGCGAACATGTCATCGCGGATTCTCAGGCCATCCTGGTCTACCTCGCGGAAAAGGAGACCGCGCGCGAGTGGTATCCCGCGGATCCAGTCTCGCGAGCCCAGATCCAGTTCTGGTTGTCTACCGCTTCCAACGAGGTAACCCACGGACCCGCGCGCGCCCGCTACTACACGAAATTCGGTATCGAGGGCGATGTGGCCGCGGCCCAGGCGCTTGCCGAGCGTTTGTTCGCCTGGCTGGCGCCCGTGATGGAGAAGCGGAACTGGCTGGTGGGCAGCCGCCCGACCATCGCGGATATCGCGATGTTCCCCTACATCGCGCTCGCCCATGAGGGCCGTCTCAGCCTGGAACCCTACCCCGCCATCCGAGCTTGGATCGAGCGCATCAAGGGCATCGACCGCTTTATCGGCATGCCCGGTTTGTAGGGAGGCGATCCATGCGGAAGAATCCTCTCGAAAACGCTGAACCCGCAAGGAACAGCCCCTTCCATCGCGGCGAACGGAAGATTCAGGACATGTTGGGCGTTCGCGACAAAATGGAAAGCGTGGGCGGGCGGGTGTTGCGCCCGTTTCTATTGGACCAGCATCGCGAGTTTTTTCATGATCTGCCCATGGTTTGGATCGCGAGCCTGGATGAAGAGGGACATCCCTGGGGCTCGCTACGCTGGGGAGAGCCCGGCTTCTTATCCGCCCCCGATGCGAGGCAATTGGCGGTGGGAGGAAGCGGGCCGCCAGGAGATCCTCTGGCTGGACACATCCAAACGGATGCGCGAGTCGGCCTGCTGGGCCTGATGTTGGAAAACCGCCGGCGCAACCGCCTCAACGGCAGGGTGATTCAGGTTTCCGAGGATGGCGGCTTCATCCTGGCCGTGGGCCAGAGCTTCGGCAATT
The DNA here is from genome assembly GCA_041940685.1 of Acanthopleuribacteraceae bacterium. Taxonomy (GTDB): domain Bacteria; phylum Acidobacteriota; class Holophagae; order Acanthopleuribacterales; family Acanthopleuribacteraceae; genus JBGTRP01. The sequence continues at coordinate 6,245 of JBGTRP010000366.1, read as the reverse complement.
GCCCCAAGTACATCCAGCAACGCCAATGGCAATGGCGACAAGAATGGAAAACGCCGTCTGAGGCGAGCGTCAGCTCCCATAGCAAGCTCTCCGCGGGGCTCATCCGGTTCCTTGGCGCTGCCGACACCTTTTTCATCGCAACCTCTTCCACCCGGCTGGATGCAAAGCCGGATTCGACCGCGCAAGCTGCCGCCATCGGCGCGGACATGTCCCATCGCGGCGGCAAGCCCGGATTCGTTCGGGTGATCGATGAGCGGACCATAGAGTTCCCGGATTACAGCGGCAACTTCATGTTCAATACCCTGGGCAACCTACTCATTGACCCGCGCGCCGCTCTGGTATTCCCGAACTTTGCCGATGGCGACCTGGTCCAGTGCCGGGGCGAGGCGGAGATTCTTTGGGAAGAAACCCACCGCGTGCGGTTCGAGGGCGCGCAACGGGTGGTGCGCTTCCATTTGACCGATGTTCGCCACACCCGAAATGCTCTGCCCTTCCGCTGGTCCGCCCCCCAACCTTCTCCTTTCAATCCGTAAAAGCGCGGTCAAACGGGAAATATTTTGGGATTAAGCGCGAGCCCGTGCGCGAGTTCCTCGGTACCCGCAGGCTTGGTCAAAACGGACAGTCCGGCGCATCGGTTCCCATTTGCGGAACCGCTCTCGGAGCATCGCATCACGTGAAGGGCAGACGCGATTATCGAAGGCCGGTTGCTCACTCTTTCCGCTCAAAGGACATGGTCCACTGCTCTTGCCATTCGCCTTCCTTGCGAAAGTATTGGGTGGCCTTATAGCCCGCGGCCGAAACATCCCATATCGCACTCTTGGTTTCATCGGTCTGGGCCGCGTCCGCATGGTTCTCGCCGTACCAGATCTGGCGCCCATTTTCCGTTACCGCGTAGCCGGTAAGATATCCCCCGGTGGCATTGAAGTAGTAATAGGTCAGGCGTTTCTGTTTCTGATCATAGGCAAAAATGGTCTCACCCTCGTAGACGACTTCGCCCTTTTCGTTACGCACATGGTGGACGTTGCGGATGAACTTTCCGCCGTAAACCCATTCAAAATGTTGGGTGTCGGTCATTTTCCCGTTTGGAAATATGGCCACAAAAGTATGCCCGACAAGCGGCCGCATGCTCTCGAAGGGGCCCGCGCGATCCGCACCGGACCCGCCCTCTTGGGCCAAGGCCACCACTGAAAAAAGGGCGAGCAAGCCAAGCCAAATATGGCTGATGCGTGAAGATGATGGGGCAAACATGAGTCTCTCCTTCCGGCATTTTGCAGATCGATTGTCATGGAGAGTATACGCAATTCCCGGGAATAGGGTCGCCGGCATGCATCGGCAATCCCTTGCCAATCGAAGCCATGGCCGGACCTTTTCTATTTTCCGGCCATCGCGTGAGTTCATCGCTCGATTCCAAGTCGACCCGAAGCACTGAACCAGAGCCGATGTTTGCCACGACCCCGGGAGAGGCTGGTGACCTTATTGATAATCCTTTGGCAACTTGCTATTTTAGGGAGCCCCACGTCTTTTCCAAGCGGCAAACGCCTTCTCCTTCTGACAAGGGTTTTGCCTTGGGAAGGCTCGGATGCGGCGTGAAAAAGGGCATCCCACGCGCTCAACTCCGCGGATTTTGGCAAAGGCCGTGCCAGGCCTCATCGAAAGCCGTCAGGAATGTCGGCCATTTTAAGCAAATGGATTTCGGGGTTATATGGACAACAGACCCATGGTCATCCTCACGGGCGGCGATTTGACCGCGAATGACATTGTGGCCATCGGCATCGGCGACAAACGGGTGGCGCTTGACGAGGACGCCTTGGAGCGCTGCCGGGCATCCCGCCGTTTCCTGGAGGAGGAAGTGGCTCAGCGGCGCATCATTTACGGGGTCAACACCTCGTTTGGGCCCATGTGCAACAAGATCATCAATGAGAACGAGATCAAGGCCCTGCAGGTGAACCTGATCCGCAGCCACGCGGCCGGGCTGGGCGATCCCATCAAACCCTACATCGCGCTCGGCATCCTGGCGGTGCGGCTCAACACGCTGGTCAAGGGTTACGCGGGCGTGCGGGTCGAGCTGCTGGAGCTTCTGCGCGACATGGTCAACCTCGGGATCGCGCCCTATATCCCCGAAAGCGGCAGCGTGGGCGCTTCCGGCGACCTGATTCACCTGGCGCATATGGCGCTGGCCGTCATCGGCCAAGGAAAGGTGTACTACCAAAAACGGCTGTGTCCCGCGGAAGAAGCTTTTCAATCGGCCGGCCTCACCCCCATGGAGTTGAGCTTTAAAGAGGGCCTGGCCCTCATCAACGGGACCAGCGCCATGACCGGCATCGGCGCGTTCGCACTGTTCGGCGCACGCAAGTTGCTCAACATCGCCTGCGTCACCGCGGCATTTGGCATCGAAATCTTCGGCGGCATCGACGACGCCTTCGACGAGGACCTGCACGAGGTCAAGCCCCATCCCGGCCAGGTGGCGATCGCGGCGACGATCCGCGACCTCTACCGCGGTTCCGGCAACATCATTCCTCGCGCGAGCGTCCACGATCAAATCTCGCGCGCCCGGCCCAGCGACGACCTGGTCTACGAGACCAGCATCAATGTGCAGGACGTGTATTCGTTGCGCTGCACGCCCCAGATCCTGGCTCCGGTATGGGAAGCCATCGAAATGGTGACCAAAACGCTGGAAGTGGAAGCCAATTCTTCCAACGACAATCCCATCATCATCCCGGACAAGAAGAAAGTGATTCACGGCGGGAACTTTCATGGCCAGAGCATAGGTTTCGCCATGGACATGCTCTGCATCGCGGTTTCGGAGCTATGCACCATCTCCGAACGGAGGCTCAACAAACTGCTCGACAAAAAATTGAACGAGGGTTTGCCCGAGCAATTGATTCCCGGCACCGTGGGCCTGACCATGGGATTCATGGGCTCCCAATACCTGGCCACCTCCACCACCGCCGAAAACCGCCAACTCGCCAACCCGGTCAGCACGCTATCCATTTCCTGCAACGCCTCCAACCAGGACGTGGTCAGCATGGGCACGGTCGCCGCGCGCAAGGCTTTCAAGGCAATCAGCAACGCCAAACACGTGGTCACCCTGGAAATGCTGGCCGATCTCCAGGCGCTTTCATTTCGCAACGCGGAGCGGCTCGGGCGAGGGACGCGCGCGGTCTACGAAAAGCTGCTGCCTCATTTTCAGGTCTACGACGATCAGCGCATCTTCCACGAGGACCTGGTCAAGTTCCGCAAGCTGCTATTCTCCAGCCAGCTCTTCGACGATCTGGCCGTCTACCGGGATGAATCTTAGGAAATCTTGAGGTAGAAACCGCGCTCACTCATGCGGAAGGCAAAGTTGATTCCAAATCACTTGCCCGGCCGGATCGCGATCCTTGTAGGCGCGGACGTGTTTCAGAATCACCGGCATGGGAAGCAATTTCTCATGATGTTTCCAACCGCTCTTGTAGGGTTTTTTCCGATCCGGAGAGCCCGTTCTCACAATGCCAATCCTGAGATTTTTCATTCCATGCGTGCAAGGGAGAGAAACTGGAGCGAACCAAACTCCTAATTTCGTTGAAAAACCAAAAACGCGCCTCCCTCGTTCCGCACCGCGAGGATCACCCGCCCATTGGCATTTCCCGCGTTTTTAAACTATATTGCTTATATTCATACAAAACTCGATCCGGGCACACCCAATCCATGTTTCCCTCATGAGATTGGCCCAAGCCGGCGGGCCGCAAATTTCTGGAAAAAAGAATCCGAGCATCTTGGAAAGAGCCACCGGCTCTACTCACGAAAACAACCGCTCGGAATGTTTACCATTAAAGGAGAGAGTCCCCATGAAAGTTGGGTTGCTAAAAGCCAATACCGGCGGCGTATTGGGACTGGAAATGATCACCTTTGTGGAGCCGTTGGGGCTGGAGTGTGTGGCGGGCGCCCTGGAGCCCGATGGTCATGAGTGCCTGATTTTGGATCTGCGCATCGATGGCACCGAACCGGGCCTAACCAAACTCTCCGCGTTCGAACCGGACCTCGTGGGACTCCAGTGCAATTTTACGACCGAGCGCTTCCGCGCCTTGAAATTGGCGCAACGGCTCAAGCGCGACTTTCCCGAGACCTTCGTTATGCTGGGTGGCCATGATGCCTCGCGCGAGCCGAAATGGTTCCAAAACCCGGCCATCGACGCGGTGGTCATCGGGGACGGCGAGGAGGTGATCCCCGCGCTGGTGGACGCATTGGAGGGTCATGGCGATCTAAAAAAAGTCCCTGGACTCATGCTCAACCAGGGCGGCGAGGCGCACTTCACCGGACCCGCGCCCGCGCGACGCGAGTTGGATGAGCTACCCACGCCCGCGCGCCACCTCATCCGCCATTACGCGCCCCATTATTACTTCAACTTCCACAAACCGCTCGCGCTCTTGGAAACCGCCCGCGGCTGTCCTTACCGCTGTAACTTCTGCTCGGTTTGGAAGTTCCACGAAAAGAGCTTTCGCGAAAAGAGCCCCGAGCGGGTGGTGGAAGAGCTGGCGGCTATCGAGGCGCCGCATGTCTTTATCACCGACGATATCTTTTGGCTCAATGTCCATCGTGGCAAAGAGATGGCGCGCCAAATCAAGGCTGCCGGAATCAAAAAATATTTCAAAATACAAACCCGCACGGACATTATCTGCCGCCATCCCGAAGTCATTGAGATGTGGAAGGATTGCGGGCATCTCTCCATCTTTTTGGGCCTGGAGAAGATCGATGACGAGGGCCTGAGCTCGGTCAACAAAAACAACAACGCCGAAAACAACGACCGCGCCATCGAGATTCTGCAGGAGCTGGACGTGGGCTATACGCCCAACTTCATCGTCGATCCGGATTGGGACCGAGATGACTTCGCCAAGCTGCGCGATTGGGTTTCCAACACGGGGGCCTACAACAGCGGTTTCTCCATTCTGACGCCCTTACCCGGTACGGACCTCTGGGATTCCGTCAAGGGGGATGTGGTCACCTCGGATTGGGAGCTTTTCGATATCGCGCACTCGGTCCTGCCCACCAAGCTGTCCCGTGAGGAGTTCTACTTCGAGTACGCCCGGCTCTGGCGCCACGCCCTGGAGGTGCGTTACCGCGACCGCGGATTCCTGCGCACCCATGCCGAACTCGCCCTGGCCCTTGCCACCCGCAAGGTGACATTCAAAGCGCTCAAGAAGGGCATGAACCTCAGCCGCCGCTTCAGCACCCCGGAAACCTTCCTGCGCGGGCACCAACAGAGCGCGCAAAGAATCACCGAGCTCCAGGCCGAGGGTCTCCTCCCCACTGTTTGACCCGCCCCCGCATCAGGAACGAGACGCGAAATCTTGACAAGGCGTCCACCCTGGAGTAAGGTTCCCCAAACCCAAAGGCGGAAGCGACAGCCGCGTTGGAACCCGGCCGCCGTCGTGGTCTATTGAGACTCCAGCGACTCGCCGCAAACCGCGAACAAGCTGTCGGTACCTAAAACCGCCAAGGGGGAACCAAGCGCCCGTAGCTCAGCTGGATAGAGTACCGGACTTCGAATCCGAGGGTCGGGGGTTCGAATCCCTCCGGGCGCACCACTTCTAATTTGTGTGTTATCATAGGTTTACGTTCGCTGGCACGAACCGGAAAATTCGAATCTCCTTCCTGATGGTCCACTGATGGTCCAGTAATCCGAAACACTCCACCGTTTCGATGGACCACAGTGAAAAAGGAGGTTCGTTGCCATGGCCGTTTTTGATAAGAGAGTTTCCCGTGACGGGAAAACCACCTACCGCGTTCGCATCCGCGTGAAATCGATGCCCACCTTGTCGAGAAGCTTTTCCCGCCTCTCCGATGCGCGGCGCTGGGCTCAGAAGGCCGAGTCCGATATTCGTGAAGGCATTCACTTTCCCGGAAAGAGTTCGCAAAAGCGTAGGTTTGCCGAATTGGTAGATCGCTACATCCGAGAGGTTTTGCCCACGAAGAAGCCCTCGACCGTTTATACCCAGGGCCAGCAACTCTTGGCATGGAAAAGGGCGTTAGGCAGATATCCCTTGGAGGAAATAACCGCCTCTCGCATTGTAAAGGCGAGGGATGCCCTGGCAAAAAGACACCGAGGCCGGCGAAAGCCCTTAACCGATTCGACCATGAACCGTTACCTCGCGGTCCTGAGCCATGCATTTTCCGTGGCGCGCGATGAATGGGAGTGGGTGTCAGAAAACCCTTGCTCCCGCATAAAGCAACGCAAGGAACCACGGGGCCGAACCCGCTTCCTCTCC
>JBGTRP010000365.1:0-7366 GCA_041940685.1 Acanthopleuribacteraceae bacterium | reverse complement strand
TCGATGAAGACCAGATCGGTCTTGTCCAGAATTGAGAAATCGTTATTGACCAGTTTATAGGGCGGAGCGGGAGCGTTGCCGGTTTCGTCGGTTTGGACCCTTTTGGGGCCCAGCACGCCGAGATGCAACCAAACCGATGAGGAACCCGGCCCGCCGTTGAAGGAAAAGGTCAGCGGCCGCTTGGATTTGTCATTTTCGCCGTCCTTGATATAGGCCATGTAAAAGATGGACGCCTTGGCCTTTCCATCCTCTTCCTTGAGCACCAGGGTTCCCGCCGTGGCCGTGTAATTGATTTTGGCGCCGCCAATGGTTGCCGCGTGTCGGGTAACCGAGCGCTGTTCCTCGGGCGCCTTGTCCGACATTTGATTGGATGGCGTTTTCTCGTTCTCCACCGGGGCAAGAGGCCGGGCATGGAGTTGCAGGGCCAGCGTGATGGTGGCGGCTAAAACGGCTAGGGAGCCCAACTTTCTCATATTCATCCTCGATTCTCCTTGCTCGTCCCGCGTGGCGCGGCGCGTCTTGGGGTATCCGCATGGCGGCAATTTTTCTCGGGCTGGGTTCCCGGCCGCTCCAGCATGGGATGGCCTCCCACCGAGGTTATTCTTCTTCCGATGCAGGCGCCAATTGTTCCGAGGCATCCTCGGTTTCGGTCGCCTTTTCGTCCGGGGGCAGCAGCAGCGTTTGGATCACCTCTTTCTTCTTCTCTTCCCGCGAAACTTCCACCAGCGCATGGCGAACCGGCTCAATGGTGTGGTCGGGATGGTAGATCAGGCCGCCCCCCGAAGGAATTCCGATCCCTTTGATGTAGGCGTCTTCAGCGGCAACGAGGGACTTGAGGCGGGACCAGTGATTTTTCTCATCGTGTACGTCGACCAGGAAAGGGATCAGCTTGAAGGTATCGATCGCGTCGTCCTCTCCGGGCTCTTCGGTTTTCCAGCCTTTCAAGCCCAATTGCACGGCGCCCGCGGACACGCCGATCAATACCGCCCCATCGTAATAGCGTTGGATGATCTCCTGGCGCATTCCCGTGCCTTCCAGGACCTCCCAGCCCAGCGCCACATCGCCGCCCGCGAGCAAGATGAGGTCCGCCTCCTTCAAATAGGCCTCGTCCTCATCCATATAGGCCGAATAAATCATGCGGCAATCCCGGATTCCCACGCTGTTCATGGCCGCCTCGAAGATACTGAAAAATTCGGGGTTATCCTTGTTGGATGCGCCGATATATGCGGCTTTTGGATCTTCCTTCTCGATGTGCCCGCTCACCGTTTTCATGAACGGCTCGTCCTTGTCGCTGTAAAACAGCAATTGACTGTCAGCCAAGAGGTAAATTGGCTGGATGGGAAAACTCATGCGCGTGGAACCTCCCGCGTGGCGATGAATAATTCACTCTGACGGTGTTTCCGTCCTGGGAAGTGGGCCGGGCGTTTGCATGTTTCCATTGTTCGCCAAGCTCTGCCCCGGGCCCTTGCCATGACCCTCTCACCGCGCCGGGATCCCATGATTGCTGGGTTCCCGCGCCCGGCCTTCCCTTCCGCCTTGGTCAGGAATATACCGGCTGTTTTGGGGCGCGTCAAGACGCATCTCCCATTGGCGCCCGAGTATGGAAACCCGGTTTCCCGCGCCGTTGGTTTTCCCCATTCTCGGGTTTTGACCGGCCTCGACGCATCCGGGGCCACGGTTGCGAAAGGAAGAATGCGCCCGAAGACAATTCATGCGGAACGGAGCCATTTCAAGGCCCGAAGACTCCAGCTAAGAATCTGGTATTCTTGCGCCTTGTCGGAGTGCTATGATACGTCGGAGAGCCTTTCCGCGGGGGCTTCCTCAATTCTTCCTTCGCTTTCAAATTCTAGAGGAATAGGAGCTCGCCAGATCTTGAGCGGGGCCGAACCGCTCGTTGTGTTATCCGGGTAAATCTTTACTTCTCCTTAAAGTAAAGCATGCTGCGGATGTCGGTATATCATTTTTTGGATGCTTTGAGGTCCGAATCACGATGAAATTGATCGATCACCTCGTTGTCAAAACGCTGCCATTCGTTCCCAAAACCGTGGTCGAACGGCTTTCGCGCCCCTATATTGCCGGCGATAGTCTCGAAGCCGCGATCTCCTGTGTCAAGGATCTCAATCAGCAAGGTTACCGCGCGACGCTGGATATCCTGGGCGAGTTCGTGGTCAACATGGACCAGGCGGGTGAGTCTCTGCGTGGCTACAAGGATGCGGTGACGGCGATCCACGAGCACAAGTTGGACGCCAATGTCAGCGTAAAACCCACGTCCTTTGGTTTGTTGGTCGATTGGGACGCATGCCGCGAGCTTTTGCGCGGGCTCATGGAAAAAGTGGCCGCCATCGACAATTTCATGCGCTTGGACATGGAAGATTCCGACTGCACCACCAAGACCATTCAACTCTATGATTATTTTCGCGCCGACCACGGCAACAAGGTCGGGGTGGTGCTTCAGGCCTACCTGCGCAGGACGCTCAAGGATATCGCCGAAATCACCGCGCGGGGCAAGGCCCATTTCCGTTTGTGCAAGGGCATTTACGTGGAGCCCTCATCGGTCGCCTATCAGGGTTATGAGGAGGTGCGCCGCAATTTTGTAGCCGCGTTGGAGGCCATGTTCGACGCGGGCGCCTACGTGGGCATCGCCACCCACGATGAATTCTTGGTGGAAAGCGCCGAACGCATCATCCGGGAACGCGGGTTGGATAAAAATGAATACGAATTCCAAATGTTGTTGGGCGTGCGTGAGAAACTTCGCGACCAGATCCGCGACGCCGGTCATCCCCTGCGCGTTTACGTTCCCTATGGAAGAGATTGGTACGGTTACTCGGTGCGGCGTTTGAAGGAGAATCCCTCCCTTGCCGGAACCATGTTTAAGGCAATTCTATTGAGGCAATGAACGGTTTCGCGCTCGCGACGAAGGGTTGCTATAATGGTTCCATCCGCGACCCATGGATTTTTTTACTTTTCTCGTGAGGGTTTTGCCGATGCATTCATTGCAGCGTTTCCGTCTTTTTTTCCCGAGTTTCTTTTTGGTAGGCCTAGGGTCCATTTTCGGCCTCGCGGAAGAGCTTCCGCTCAAGGAGAGCAGCATCTTCGCGGTGGTCACCCATAAAGGCGGTCTGCTCAAAGGTGCCGCGCACAACCATTTCGTGTATGCCGGCGAATATCATGTGCGGCTCGATGTGGATCTCGACGACCCGAGTTCCCTTGAGTTCGAGATCACCCTGCCGTCCGAGGGTTTGGTGGTGGACGATGCCGCGGTATCCGCGGAGTGGTTTCCCCGACTCCAGGCGCATGGCGTTTTGGAGGAAGCCTTTTCCGAGATTTCCGAGGGGAATCGAGAAAAAATTCGCAAGTCCATGCTCGGCAAGAGCCAACTCAACGCGAAGAAACACGAAAATATCAGCGCCAAGGTTCTGAAGGTGGCGCCGATGGTCCACGACGACTTCAATTACGAATTAACGCTGGCGGTCACCATTCTCGGCAAAACCGTCGAGAAACCGGTTTTCGCCAAAATCGAGGCGGTCGATGGCGTGTTGAAGCTGGAAGCCGTGGGCGTTTTGAAATTTACCGATTTCGGCATCAAACCCTACTCCGCCATGTTGGGTTCCGTCTCCAATAAGGACGAGTTCCATGTCTACGTCTTCATCGAGGCGGGTCGTTAATTGCCGGATGTCCGGGCGTGGTTTGCCGGCCCGGCCTTCCCCTTCCATACGCGTCGGGGATGCCGCCTGACAAAAGCGGGCCGCGAGGTGGCGAGGTTTTGGAGTCGAACGGATTGACGAGGGCATGGGAACACAAGCTTGAAGGGAAGCCCGTGGGCATCATGCGTTCGGCCATGGTGATTCCAGGCCTTTTGGAATGGGAAGACCTGCGCGCGGGGAAGTCCGCGGTCCGGTTTTTGACAGGAGAAGCGCCCGTACCCACGGGGGCGCCCACACCGCTTGTGGTGGACCCGCCGCAAGACTGGCCCTTCTTACTGATGCCGCGCGCGCTCGGTTTGGCCCTGGCCGCCCTGGAGCGCCTGGATTATGAACCCGGCAGGCCCTACGGCATGGTGTTGGGCATGCCCAACTTATTTTCGGAAACGGCCTATCTGGAGTGGGTTTTGCCCCATCGGGACCAGCCGGAATTCATGGAAGCGCTGCTCGGCTTTTCCCATGACTTCCCCCTTAACTTCCTTGCCGAACGCGCGGGCTGCCAAGGCCCCCGGCTCCGAGTAGATTCCGCTTGCGCCACCGGGAACGACGCGTTGATCGTCGCGGGCCAGTGGATACAGGCCGGCGTGGTGGACGATGTGCTGGTGGTTGCCGCCTCCGCCATGTTGAACCCGGTCGGGTTGGCGCTGTTTCACAATTTGCAGGCGCTCAGTCCGGTTCGGGATCTGGAGTCAAGTTGTCCGTTCGACCGCCGCCGGCGTGGTTTTGTAATGGGCGAGGGCGCCGCGGCCATGTGGCTCAGCAAGAGCGCTGGTCCCGACTGCGCGGGTTATCTTTGTGGCTATGGGCAATCGATGAATGCCGAAAAGTTTATTGATTTGCCGAAGGATTTGGAGGCCATGAAGGCGGCCTGTCGCGGGGCGCTCGGCTCCTTGGAGCGCGTCGCTTATGTGAGCGCCCATGGAACCGGCACACCCGCCAATGACCCCGTGGAAACGCGGCTGCATCGCGAGCTGTTCGGCGCCCTGGCTGAAGGGGTCCCCCTCAGTTCGGTAAAATCGATGATCGGCCATTGTCTCGGGGCCGCGGCGTTGATCGAGGCCATCGTCTGCCTGAAGGCCTTGCGCGATCAAATGGCCCCGCCCACCATCAACCTACGCCAGCCTGATCCCGCTTGTGATCTCGACTATTGCGCTCTGGAGGCGCGGGCGATCGAAGGGAATTTCGCGCTGTCCAATGCCTTTGCCTTTGGAGGCCAGAACAGCAGCATTCTCCTGGCAAGGGAGCGGCCGTGATCGATTTGGTTAGCTACAGCGCGGTTTTTTCCGGGCCCCTTCCCGGGGTTGACCATTTACCACGCGTTCACATGGTCGGACCAGCCCCGACGCGGCGGATGCTCGCGCCCATCTCCGGCTATGCGCTGGCCGCGGCCGAACTGCTGGAGTTCGACCCGGTTCGCACGGGATTGGTTTGTGTTTCCGGCGCGACCGGTTCGACCTGCGAGGCCTTCGACGGCGCATGGGGGCGATCCGAGGACGGCAGGCTCACCAGCGCCGGTTTTGGCAGGAGCCGCTACAAGCGCATCCACCCCTTTACCCTCATTCGCTCCCTGCAGAATCAGGTCCCGGCCGCGCTATCCATGCGTTTTGGAATGAAAGGGCCCTGCTTGAATGTTTTGGAATCGGTAACCGCGTTTGCCTCGCTGCTTCCCAATATCGAGGCCATGCTTTCCCGCCTCCCCCGCGTGTTGCTGGTCCTTGCCGCCGCGGGCGGCCGCGCCGAGGAAGGTTCGAAAATGAAGCTCCTTGCCGCGGGCAGCGATTTTGTGGAGGGCGCCATTTGTTTTCTTTTCACGCGAGAGGGGCATGGCGAAAGGATCGGCAGCATCGCCTCGGGAGGCGCGCCTTGGGAATCCGGCGCCCGGGAAAAGGCCGTTGCTGGTTGTACCGCCGCGCCGCCGCTCCGTGCGGGCGTGGAACTGCTGCGCTGTGTCGCGGCCGACGACATGGGGCGGCGCATTCCCTTGCATGACTTTTACCGCTTTCAGAGTGGGCTCGATTGGAGAAAAAGGTAAATGGCCTTTGTAAATTATATTGGTACCGCCTTGCCGGAGTATTTGCTGGATCAGGACCGGGTGATGGCCATGGGGAGACGCGTGCTCAAGGGGAAGGTCCCCTTTTTGGACCAGGCGCTCTCCCTGTTTGCCAATGCCGGCGTGGATACCCGCTTTCTGGTGCGGGACGTGGACGAGATCCTCGATAAGGACGACCTCACCTGGCGAAACCAGGTTTTCAAGGAAGCTTCCATTGTCCTGGGTGAACGGTTGGTGGAGAATCTGCTCGTGGAGACCGGGCTGGGCGCCGATGAGATCGACCTGATCATCACCACCTCATGTACGGGTTTTATGATTCCCTCGGTGGATGCCCATCTCATCAATCGCTTCCATATGCGGCAGGACATCAAGCGTTTGCCGATTACCGAGCTGGGCTGCGCCGCCGGCGCCATGGCCCTGGCCCGCGCGCGTGAATACCTGGCCGCTTTTCCCGAGCACCGCGTTTTGGTGATCGCGATCGAATTGCCGTCGCTCACCTACCAAACCCGCGACTTTCGCGTGGCCAACTTGGTTTCCGCCGCCCTGTTCGGGGATGGCGCGGCCGCGGTGCTGCTGAGCGGGCGGCGGGGGCCCTGTGAGCTGTTGGCCAACCAAACCCACTTTTTTTACAATACCCCTGACCTCATGGGCTTCGACCTGAATCGCGCCGGGTTCAAGATATTGCTGGACAAAAAGATTACGGAACTGATGCGAACCGACTTTCGCGGACCTTTGCTGGCCTTTCTGGAGCGCCTGGATTTGAGGCTGGAGGACATCCGCCACTTTGTGTTTCACCCCGGGGGACGACGGATTCTGGATACCCTGCGGGAGGTGTTGGGTTTGGAAGAGGCCGATGTGTCGGCCTCGCGCAAGGTATTGCGTGAAGCTGGGAACCTCTCCTCGGCCAGCGTGATCTGGGTCTTGCGGGAAACGCTGCGCAGGAAGCCGGATGGGTTGGGACTGATGGCGGCATTCGGTCCCGGCTTTAATGCCGAGCTGTTGGCGGTCCGTTTCCATTGGGACGGCTCTGCGCGCGAATAAGGGTTTAATAACGCGGCCGCACGTTGTAATAGAAGCCGAACTTCATGGGCAGCCAGTCTTCCTCGATATGCTCGGGCAGGGGCGGCGCCTTGTAGGTGTTGTTCACCGCGTTGAGAGCCGCGGTGTCCAAGGGCTCGTAGGTGCTGGAAGTCACGATATAGGCATCGGTGATTCTGCCGTCCTTGTGGAGTTTGAAATAAATGACCGAAACGCCGCTGGCCTCGTAGCGCGCAATGTTAGGAATGCGCCAGTTGCCCTTGATCAACTGTTTGAGAATTCTCAGATAAGCGCCCAAATCGCTGCGCGAGGTCTCCACGCTCAAGCCGGTGAGCGGCGCATTGCGCCCATCCGGATTTTCGTATTGACTGGTGGAGGAAGAACGCGGCATATTGGGCGCGAATTGAAGGGCGTTCATTTCCCTAACCGCCTTTTCCTTTACCGCCTGGCGTTCCTCCTCGCTCAGCTTGCGGTAGGGTTTGGGGCCGCCTTCGAACAGGGGCTGGTTGCCGACGGGATTGGTCTCGGTTTCCCGTTCGCGTGGCTCTTCGGGTTGGGTGTCGGTTTCCGCGATTGC
>JBGTRP010000364.1:0-7379 GCA_041940685.1 Acanthopleuribacteraceae bacterium | reverse complement strand
TCACCGGCGCCAAGGTCGGAAAGATCACAGACAATCAGTTGCTGATGGCAGGTTGGGCGGCATGCAGGGCGCTCGACGACGGCGGCGGGTATGAGGCTGGATGGAAAGCGGCCGCACTTTTGCTCATGCGATGGGGAGGGGGCGGCGACCCCGACCCAGACCTCGCGGCGGCGATCACCCTGTCAGCGGCCCAGAATCTGTGCCCGACTCATCGCGAGCGGGTCTTTGCGGACGCGCAGAGCTAGTCGACCCGCACTGCGTAGGACAGTTCGCCCGGCTGCGTCGGCTCCTGCTTCTCGGCCTCCGCTTTCGCCGCGCACGCATCACAGCGGATGCGGCGCTCCTCATGCCAGCTATCCATCTCGCTGGTCTCGTCCAGATAGTGGCCGCAGCCACCCGGACACAGCGACGCATCCCGGATCGTCAAAGCCTGGGCGAGGTATCGGTCAACCTCCGACCATGGTACGCGGGTGGGGATGCCCAGCATGACGCTGGGACGCACCCCCCACTCGCGTGCCGACGTGAGCGCGTCCAGCGCCCACGCGTTGCCTGTCAGTCGGAGGCAGAGGGCAAAAAACGCGGCGCGATCTGGCTGCGCGGCTTCGTGTCGAGCTGGAGCGCCAATGTCGCCAGCTCATCCACCTCGGGGGCGTGCGTCTCGCGCATGGCCCGCAGCACATCGGCGGTCATGCCTGCCGGGGATGCGATGTGCGCCGCCAGGAACTCGAGATTGGTTTGCTCGGCGTCCTCGTCCTTCTCGTGGGTGGCGATGAACTCGTCCCGCCACGTCTGAGTGCGGGCCTGCATCACGATCTCGCAGCCCTCGAGGTTATAGTGCGCCTTCGCCGGCGCGAGCAGGTAGGGGCGCAGGTTCTCCCCTTTCGCGTAGGCCGCCAATTCGACCGCGGCGCTTGAAAAAACCTGTTCGGGTCCCACGTAACAGAAGGCGAACAGGGTTTCCCCGTTGTGGTTGCAGTGGAAAAAGGCCGATCGCGCCCCATTGAAAAAGAGCAGGGGCGCGATGTCTCGAACCGCCAAACCCACGGCCTCGCCGCCATGCCGCGCCATCAGCGCGTCTCGGCGCTCGGCCAACGCGGGCTGTTGATGCGCGTGATCGATGCGAATCACCGCCGGCGCCGCAACCGGTTCCGGTCGGGTTGTGGGCGGCTTCTCGGCTGGGATAGGCGCCGGGGCCTGACGTTCCAGGTAGGCGGCGAGGGCATTCAGGTTGTTGTGCTCGAAAAGCAGGGTTTTGCGTTGCGGACCCAGATCCCGCTCCAACCGTTTGAGGAGTCGCAGGTTGAGGAAGGAGTCGATGCCGTAATCGGCAAAATTCCTGTTCGGATCAATGGTTTCAGGAGCGATTTGCAGCAACTCGGCCAAGGCTTGGAAGAGCAAGCCGCGCGGGGACTGGGCTGATTCAGGTTGGGTCCTCGGTTGGAATGCGCCTCGCATGGGCGCTTCGGCCGGCCTTGCGATTGCGGCAGCGGCCTCCGCGTGCTCGCGCTTCAAATAAGCGCCCAGCGTGGTTAGCGTGGGATATTCGAACAAGAGGGTCTTGCGCAGACTGCCGAAATCCCGTTCCAGCCTTTTCAAGAGGCGCAGATTGAGGAAGGAGTCCACGCCGTACTCGGCAAAACCCTTTTCAGGGTCGATCCGGTCCGGGGGCAGTTTGAGCAACTCGCCGAGAACCACGGTCAGGTGATTGGCCAGATCCGGCGCGCCCGGCGCTTCGACCCTTGGATCGGGGCTTTGCGCCTCCGGCGACAGGGTCAAATCCAGGGTCCGTGCGATTCGGTCCGGGTCGCCGGGCAGGGGCATGATTCGATGCCGTCCCATTGCCAAACAGCGTTCGAGGGCCTCCAGGCCCGCCGCGCTTTCCAGCAACTCGATGCCCGTGGTCCGGGCGATCTCCGCGAGCGCGTCCGGCTCCAGGCGCATGCCGCCCTCGCGCCACAGCGGCCAATTGATGGAGAAAAAGCGTTCTGAGCGCGTCTCCGCGAAGGCATCCAAAAAGCCGTTGGCAAGCGCGTAATCGCATTGGCCGAGATTGCCGTACAGGGAGGAAAAAGATGAAAACAACAACACAAAATCCAGGGGATCGGCGCCGAAAACCTCGTCCAGCACCAGGCTTCCCGTGACCTTGGGGCGGGTGACCTCCGCCAATTGCTCGGCGCTTTTTTGCATGAACAGGCCGTCGCGAAGCAGGCCGGCGCAGTGGAACAGACCCTGGATGGGGCCGAACCGGGCGGCGACCGCGCGCCGAACCTTTTCCATGGCCGCGCGGTCCGCGCAATCGGCTTGGTAATACACGGCGTCCGCGCCATTGACCTTTAGGTTTTGCAGACGTTGCTCCATGTGTTTGTCCGGATCGCGCCGGCCCGTGAGCGCCAGTCGCGCGCCATGGGATTCGGCGAGATGACGGGCGAGCAGATAGCCCAGCCCGCCCGCGCCGCCGGTGATCAGGTAGGTCCCGCCCCTTTTGAGAACCGAGCCCGTGGCCTCGGGCGGTTCCGTGGCCTGGAGTCTGGATTGGTAACGCCCGTCCCAGTCTAACCGGATGTGAAGGACGCCCGCCTGGATTTCCGAGAGCTCCGCCGCGAGTTGGGCGTCGAGCCTGGCCGGCAGCCCAGGGGTTGCCGGAATTTCCACCAATTTGAAGCCCAGGTTCCTGTTCTCCCGAGCGATGGCGCGGCAGAATCCGGTAAGAGCCGCCAGGGGAGCGAGTCTTTCGCTTCGTTTCCAGGCGAGACAAATACGGAACGCCCGCCCGCCGGCCTGTCGTGTGAGCGCTTGGCAAAAATGGAGCAGGGCCAGGGATACGCGGTCCAATTGGGCCGCGATATCTTCGCGCGCCGGCCCGCCGTCCAACAGAAAGAGCGCCCGCTCGGGAAAGCTTTCGCCCCGCCCGAGCTTCCGGAAAAGCCGGTTGAAGTGGTCCTTCACGCGGGGGTCGATTTGGAAGCCATGCTCGCCATCATCTGTCCATCCTTCTCCCAGACGAACCCGGATCGCCTGGTCTGAGCGGAAGCCTTCCAGTCCGGTCACGCGGTCCTTCTCTTCGAAAACCAGGATCGGTCCGGATGCGGGATTTGCCGTGGCCAACGCGGGGAGCGGCTCCCAGACGGGACGGTAGTAATGCAGCCTCTGTCTGGTCGGTCGCTCCGTCTGGAATCCATGAACCGCGCGGAAGGAAAAACGCTGGATTTGCAACAGCACCGCGCCATCCTCGCCCAGGATGCAAATATCGAAACTCCGGATGTGCGGCTCGTTTTCGATGGGCTCCAAGGCCACCGCGTGGGCGTAGCAGCGGCTCGGCAGGCGCGGACCCAGGACGATCTCCTCGGCCGACAGCGGCACATAGGAGACTCCGGAGGCCGCGTCGTCCTCCAGCAGCAGGGCCGTGGTTTGTAGCGCGCCGTCCAGCAACACGGGATGCAGCGGGTAATCGTCTTTTTCGGGCTCGAGTTCCGAGGGCAGGATGAGGCGGGAAAACGCCTGGTTCTCGCCGGTGTGCAGGCCGTGGATCACCATGAAGGCAGGTCCGTAATGGAACCCCTTCGTGCGGCAGAGCTCATAGAACGAGGCGCGGTCCAACACATGAGGACAGGCTTTGCTCAGTTCCGCGAGATCCGCTTTTTCACCGGACAAGGCTGTCTTTCCGAAACAAACTTGGCCGAGAGCATGGGGCTCATCCTCCAAACCGGAAGTGACGCGGAAACCCGCCTCGTCAGCGGAGGACCGTCCCGGGTTGGGTGAAAGTTCCAGCGAAAGTTCGAGCGCTCGCGTTTCGAATTTGAGGTACCTGGGCCAGCGGACCGCTCGCAGGCTGGTGACGCGGCCGGTTCCGGCCACTTCCGCGGCGGCCCGCGCCATTTCCAGGTAGACGGTTCCCGCGAGGATCATATGCCGACCCACGCGGTGATCGGCCAGGTAGAATTCCCGGCCATCGAGCCGTTTGGTAAAACGCGCGTCTTGTTTTCCAAGGGAGATGCGGTCCAGCAAGGGGTGGAACCCGGAAGCGTCGCCGGTTAAGGGTGCTTTTCGTTCGGGCGCCTCCACCCAATAGGATTTCAGGGCGAAGGGATAGAGCGGTAGGCGGATACGGCGGGGATTCTGGTTTTTATAGAGATTGCCTCCGTCGATGGACGAGCCCGCGGCCCAGAGCTCGGCCAGGGACGCCAATTTCTCGTGCCGGATCAACACCTCCACGATCTCCTCACCGGCCGCCCCCTCCAGGAGCGCCGCATGGCGGCCCGCGTCGCGGCGGGCATTGCCGCGGTAGATTTCGCCTTCACCGGAAGTAAGATAGGATTTCAGCTTTTCCAGGCAATCCCGGGTATCCGCGGCCACGAACGCGAGTCGTTCTTCCATGGCCTCGCGGCCCATGTGCAGGGAGAAAGCCATATCCAGCATGAGGTTCGTTGGGTGGGTGGTCTCCTCAAGATGCGCTTCGAGAAAATTCGCCAGGTTGGACGCGTGGATTCGCAGGCGTTCCTCATCGCGCGCGGAGAGGGTGATCAGGCGCGGCTTTTCTTCCACGGGCGGCCTGTTGCCCCGGGGTTGGTAAGATTCGAGCACCACATGGGCGTTCACCCCGCCGAAGCCGAAGGAGCTCACGCCCGCGCGCAAGGGCAATTCTC
The DNA here is from genome assembly GCA_041940685.1 of Acanthopleuribacteraceae bacterium. GTDB lineage: Bacteria > Acidobacteriota > Holophagae > Acanthopleuribacterales > Acanthopleuribacteraceae > JBGTRP01. Next base: position 2,736 of record JBGTRP010000364.1, on the reverse strand, counting down.
GGCCCTCGGCATCTGTCCGGCGGGGCCAGGGCTGGGTTTGCTCCACGATATAAAAAGGCGAATCCTTCAGATCGATGTAGGGGTTGACCCTTTGTAAATGGACCGTGCCTGGCAGGGTTTGATGGCTCATGGCGAGCAGGGTCTTGATCAGGCCCGCGATCCCCGCGGCGGGCTCCAGATGACCGATATTGGTTTTGACGGAGCCCAGCCCGCAAGTCGCTTGAGTCGGGGATTGGGATGGGCCGTAGGCGCGGAAGGCGGCCTTGAGTCCGTCGATCTCCACGGGATCGCCCAACGCGGTTCCGGTGCCATGCATTTCGATGTAGGAGAGGGTTTGGGGATGAATGCCGGCCGAGATCCAAGCCTCTTGCAATAGTTCGGCCTGGGCCTCGGGTCGGGGCGCGGTAAGGGAGTCCGCCCTGCCGCCATGGTTTTCCGCGGCGCCCTTGATCAGCGCGTGAACCTGGTCGCCGTCCGCCAGCGCCTGGGACAGGGGTTTCAACAGCAGCGCCCCCACGCCCTCGCCCTTCACATACCCATTCGCGGATTGGTCAAAGGTCTTGCAACGGCCATCCGGGGACAACATATTCGCTTGGCCCGCGAGGATCATGTTGCGCGGGGTCAGCATCAGGCTGACCCCGCCGACGATGGCGGCCTCGCATGCGCCCGACCGGATCGCCTGGACCGCGCGGTTCACCGCCACCAGCCCGCTGGAACAGGCCGTGTTAATGGGTTCGCTCGGACCGCGCAGGTTGAGTAGGTAGGAAACGCGGTTGACCAGAATGGCGTGCTCATTGCCCGTGGCCGCGTGGGGACCGTATTCTCCGGCCCTTTCCAGGATCTCGCGGTAATCGTTGAATTGTACGCCCGCGTACAGGCCCACGCGCCGGCCGGAGAGCGCGCCGCCCGCGTAGCCCGCATCCTCCAGCGCGTGCCAGACTGCCATGAGGAACAGGCGCTGTTGAGGGTCCATCAGGCGCGCTTCCCGTTCGGAGATCTTGAAAAAGGCGGGATCGAAGAGGTCCACGCCATCCAGAAACGCGCCCCACTTGGAATTGGTCTTGCCCGCTTCTTCCAGGGGGTTTCCGTAATAGCGGCGCCAGTCCCAACGGTTGAGGGGCACCTCGGTCACCAAATCGTCGCCGTCATGCAGATGTTGCCAAAAAGCCTCCAGGTCCTTGGAACCGGGGAACGCGCCACTCATCCCCACGATGGCGATGTCTTCCGTGGATGAGGCGGGCCGCCCTCGAGATGGTCGCGGTTCGGGGAGAGGCGCCCCTGGTTGCGGGGAAGCATCGGTTTTGGCAGTGGCGAAGCGCGCTCCCAATCTGCCCGCATGCGTTTCCAGCAGGTAGGCGGCCAGGTCCGCGATATTGCCATGGCTGAAAAATAGATTGGGGGAAAACGAAATGCCGTAAGCGCGCTCCAGGCGCTGGGCCAACTCGGTCAGGCTGACGGAATCGAAACCGAAATCGCCGAAAGGCGCGGCCAACCCCAATTCCTCCGCTGGTATTTTTAGAATCTCGGATATGAAATCCTTGATCTCGTTTTGGAGGGGCGCGGCGGTATGGGGTCGCGGGTGCGATGGCTGGGTTTTGGGTTGAGCCGAGGGCGGGCCCGCTGGTTCGCTTGCGGCCGATTGAGGCGCGTCTTCCCCCAGGACCCGCGCCAAGGCCGATGGCGCGCCCGTCACGCAAGCCACCTGATCCGCGCCGCTGGCCAGGATTTTTTCGAACTGAGCCAGACCGGTTTCGCTTTCCAGCAAGGTGAACCCGCTCATGCCGAGGTAAAGTTTTTCCGCCGAGGGCTCCAGATGCATGCCGCCCGCGCGCCAGGAAGGCCAGTTGATCACCAGCGACCTGCCCTGTCTGAGCCCACGGACGCGAAGCCGCTCGCGCACTTGCGCGTAGGCGTCAAGGAAACGGTTGCCCAGCGCGTAATCGCCTTGGCCGAAGTCGCCCATCAGCGCGGAGGTTGACGAGAACAGCAGGAAGAAGTCGAGCGGCTCGGACGCGGTCGCCTCGTCCAGGCAAGGCGCGCCCAGGAGCTTGGGCGCGAGCAGCGCATCCAGGTCCTCGCCCGTTTTTTCGTGAAAGGGCCGCATGTCGAAAAAGCCCGCGGCATGGATGACCCCATTCAAACCGCCAAACCTCTCGTGGGCGACCCGGACGGCGCGGCGCATATCCTCGATGCGGGTGATGTCCGCGCTGAGGTAGACCGCATCGCCTCCGGCGGCCCGCAAGGATGCAAGCCATTCTCGGTGGGCCGCGCTTTCCTCGCTCCGGCCGGTCAACACCAATCGGGCGCGGTAACGCCGGGCCCAATGGTTCGCGAAAATACGGCCCATCCCACCCGCGCCGCCGCAAATGAGATAGACCCCGCCCTCGCGCATGCGCAGGGGTTCCTTCCCGGGGGTGAGCCGCTGCAGCGCGCGCGCCTGACGAACGCCATCCAGGTAGCGAACCTCCAGGGTGGTTCCCGCGCGGGAGGATAGGAACGCCTCGGATAGGGCGATCCTCAAGGCTTGGCCCGCTTGTTCTGGGGCCTGCAAAATGGTAAACGTGGCGTGGGGGAAGTCGAGGTTCAGCGAACGGGTGAGTCCCGCGATCGCATCGGCGCCGGGATCGAAGAAGTCCCCTCTGCCGGTGACCAGGCAGAAATGTTGGAGGGTGGAGGCTTTCGCGGTTCGCAAGGCTTGGAAGAGGAGGAATACGCGGTGGATGAGACGCGGCTGTA
>JBGTRP010000363.1:0-7381 GCA_041940685.1 Acanthopleuribacteraceae bacterium | reverse complement strand
CACGATCAATCCATCCCTATCCACGAGGAGCAAAATCTCATCCATGGAATCCACGGCAAGCACCCATTGGCGCAAATGCGGGTATTGGAAACCGGGTTCATTCACATCACACCTCGCCTTGGCCTGGTGATGGGCCGCACCACAATTGAAGGTGGAGACCGGGCGGCCCGCGCTTTGGAATCGTCAACGTCCGCCGTCCAAATCCGCCCCCGGTCTCATGGAATGGCGGCTTCGATGGTGGGAATGGAGCCGCGCATCGAGGACCAGCCCATCCCCTGGTTGGTCGATTTTTTGGTGACCAACACCACCACGGCGTTTTTCTTGTCCAGAGATTTCATGAAATGAAAAGCCGTGGTCGAGCTGATAAAAACTTCCTCGAAGGAATTCCTGATTTCCTTCCCGCGATGTTTGCTCAACAGTTCCTCCATTCGGCGCACCATTTTGCCGCGGAACATCTCCACGGCCGCGGCCGTGACCGCGTCCAAATGGACCTGGCGGAAGTAGGGGACGATGTGGTGAACGCCGATCAACCTACCGGCCTTCAAATCCACCACCCCGCAGGCCAGGGCGTCGTCCACGCTCTCAACGACATCCTTACAGAGCTCGTTCAGGTTGCTCATGACTACCTCCATGCTTTTACCCGAGCCGATCGAGCCGGATGGCGGGAGCCCAGGCTCAGCTTCTTCCTCCGCGTCGGGCAATCCGTCCCGGCTTTCCTCATCCATCAGGCGCAGGGCGTCCAACGCCAGCTTTTCAAACGATTCGTGAACGGTAACCCGGCCTGAAAACCCACTGGCCCTCAACTTGAACTGCCCATGTCGAAGCCGGACAAAAGCGTGGAAGGCCTCGGTTCCTGTATGTTCTCCTGCTTCCGCGTGGACGACCTCGCCGTTTTGGAATTGAATTTTTCCGGAGAGGCCGCTTCCCTCCACGAGGATGACGCTGGACTTTCTTCCCATGTGGAGCAACTGCATGAGATCCATCAGGCTGATGCCCTCGACGCTGCCGCCGAAGGACCCGCCCTGCAATGCCTCCTGAACCAGGTTGACCAATTCCTTAAGGGGAAAGGGTTTGCGCATCAGTTGCACCGCACCCTGGGAGAGGGCCTGTTCCCTGGTTACCGCCGCGAACGCGCTCATCAAAATAAACTTAACCGAGGGCCAGCTCCGGCGCGCTTCGATCAGGAAATCGATGCCGCTTTTTCCAGGAAGCTTGATATCGCTGATGACCAGCTTGGGGGGATGGGTTTCCATTTCTCCGAGTACCTCTTCCACTTGGGAAGCGCCCCGCACGGCGTATTGAGGAAAGGCGTTGGTCAAGCCGACCGTCAACGCGTCCAACAACGAGGATTCGTCTTCGATGATTAAAATATCGGCCATGAATGTTTCCTCAACCGAATGCATGACAATTCAGATACCAAAATTAACCCACCTTCCATTCGCATTTCAACGAATCAAAGCTAATTTCCACTTTTTTAAATTTTAATCCAATAAATGGAATAATATGAAACTTAAATTCAACTCCTCCTACTTTTCGGGCCATTTCTGATAGGTCTCCCACATGTTCATGGCATTTCAAGGCAGGTCGTCAGCCGCCCGGAACGGGTTCTTTCCCGTTCCGCCCTTGTCGGAAACGGGATCGAGTATAATATGGCGGCATACCCCATTCCACCAGGCATGTCCGTTTTCGGGCGCCGCGGCATGATCCTAAAAAGGGGAGAGGCATTGCGAATTATCATAATTGGCGCGGGTTCCGTCGGTTCCGAGCTCGCGAGCCAGCTTTCCAAAGAGAATCATGACGTGACCGTAATCGAGATCGACAAAGAACGTCTGCGCAAGATTCAGGACGAGTTGGATATTCTGGTGGTGGAGGGGAATGGCGCCTCTCCCACGGTGCTCAAGGAAGCGGGCATCGATCGCTGTGATCTGATGATGGCGCTTACCAACTCGGACGAAACCAATCTTGTCGCCACGCTCACCGCATGCCAATTCGAGTTGCCATTCAAGATTGCCCGCGTCAGCAACGAGGAATACTACCTGCTCGACAATTGGCTCAGCGAAAAGCAATTGGGCGTGGATTTGATGGTGAACCCCGAGCTCGAGTGCGCCCTCCAGATTCGCAACCTGATTACCGTTCCCGGCGCCTCGGATGTGGCCGAATTCGGCGGTGGGCGCGCCCTGCTGATCGGGCTCAAGGTCCGCGAGGGGGCCCCCTGCCTGGGGGCGACCCTGCATGAGGTAAAGCTGCGTTTGGAGCAAAATCATTTCCTGGTGGGAACGGTCACGCGCGATGATCAAACCATTCTTCCCACGGGCCGGACCCGGTTGGAGGCGGGGGACCAGGTATTTTTGGTTTGCCTGCGTGAGCACCTGGATGAAGCCTATAAGTTTTGCGGCTTGCGGCGTGAACCCGTGCGGCGGGTCATGATTCTGGGCGGCTCCAAGGTAGCCACCTATATGTGTAAAATGTTGGAAAAACAGAAAATTAAGGCGACACTCATTGAAAATGACGAAGAGCGCGCCCAACGCCTCGCCGAGGAACTGGACAAGACATTGGTCGTTCAGGGCGAGGGCCTCAACGTGGACCTATGGGAAATGGAGGGCCTGGCCGAAATGGACGCCTTCCTCGCGCTTACCCGCGATGACGAGGATAACCTGCTCTCGGGTTTGATGGCCCGCAACCACAAGGTGCCGGTGGTTATCGCCCTGTTAGAAAAGCTCAATTACGTGCCGCTGGTGAATAAGGTCGGCGTCAACACAGCCGTTTCCTCGCGTCTCGCAATTGTGGACACTATTCTCAAATACGTGCGGCGCGGCAATATTCTCTCGCTTGCCACGCTCAAAGGCAATGAGGCTGAAATTATCGAATTTCTCGTCACGCCCAACTGCAAAATCACCCATAAACCACTCAAAGATTTAAACGTCGCAGCGGAGATCATTTTTGCGATGGTCACCCGGGACCGAGAAATTTTCATTCCCACCGGCTACACTCAGTTCGAAGAAGGCGATAAGGTCGTGGTCATTTGCGGACCCAGTTACAAACGAACGCTGGAGTCTATCTTCGCCTAGCCCCGGACCCCGGCCGCAAAGGATACCTTCAAAATTACCCGGCGCCCCGCCGCGGGTTAAAATCCCCGCGTCGTGAAAGAACCGCGGCCTTTGCGCCCTCCAAATCGAAGGCTATTTATGTTAGTCTTTGGAGCGTTTTACGGCCGGTGGAACGGCCTTACAAGGGGGGCTGTCAAGAGCATGCGGATAAAGAGACGTTCGGGTTTTGGTGGTTATGGGCGAGCGCCTCGGGGAAGGTTACGCATCCGATCCCTGGTATTTCTGTTCCTGGTATTGCTGGTGGGTTTTTTTGCTTACCGCAAGGTGCTCTCGCTGGGGCTGGGTCGGGCCAATGCGGCCATGGCCGAGGACAGGTTGGACGCGGCGGAGAAGGGATTTCGCCGCGTGGGCAAGCTCTCCCTTGGCAAGACCGCAACCGAGGATGCGCTTGGGGCGATTGCCTTGCTGCGGGGGGATTTGGAGGCCGCCAAGCGGCATTTTCGGTCGGTTTTGGATCGTAAGCCTTCCGGCTTTGGGGGCGATCCTTCCATCGTTCTAACCAAGCTCACCGAGGCGGGCCGCTACGACCGCGGCGCACTCTACGCCGAGCTTTTAAAAGGGTGGAAGACTCCCGAGCAGCTAGCCCCCTACAGCTTGGGCCTGGCGGCGGTAGCTTTGGGGAATCGCGACCTTGCGGCTGCCCGGCAATACCTGGACGCCGCTAATCCCGCATCGCGGGAACGGGAGCGCTTTCAGGTGTTGAGCCGTCTGCTCGAAGAATATGAGGCCATGGGTTTTTCCCCGGTCGTTCTGGACCGCAACGGCGCTCCCATTTTGAGTTTCAGATTTGCCAGCGGAAATTACGAGCTCAATAATCCCAAGCTTTTCGCGGGCTGGCCGGCCATTGATGAGCCGGCTTCCCCCTTTGGCCAACTCGACGAGGTAAATCTGCTCAACCGGATCCATACCAGCTTGGACCTCAACCTGCAAAAAGCCGCTCACGAGTCCATGAAAGACTATCAGGGCACCATGATCCTTTTGGACCCCTCCTCCGGCGATATACTCGCCGCCTATGGCACGCCCGACCACCCTCCCTTTCGCGCGGCCTTCGAACCGGGCTCCGTCATCAAGGTGCTGACCTATGCCTTTTTTCTGGAGACCGGCGGAGACGCCGGCGCCTATGCGCCCAAAAAGTATCCCGGCAACACCCTGATCGGCGGCAAACTGTTTTACGACTGGAAAACCCATGGGCAACTCGACTCCGTGGAGCAGGGCATGTCGGTTTCCTGTAACCTGATGTTCGCCCAGATGGGTATCGACCTCGGTTGGCCTAAAATGAATCAGGGCTTCCGGCAATGGTTCGATGGCGCCTCCGCCGCGGACTTGGGAGAGGCGTTTTTCGGCCGGCTGGTGCGGGAGCCGGAGAATGCCTGGGACCTTGGCAGAGCCGCGATCGGGCTCGACTTTTTGGAAACCACTTCGTTGGGCATAGCCATGATCCCGAGCATGATCGCCAACGGCGGCCGTTTGTTCGAACCCAGGCTCTTTCAAGGGTTTTCCAATATCGAGGGGGTCCAGTACCGCACGCTGGCGCCCCAGGACGCGGGTCGCCTTGTTTCCGAGAACACGGCCGCCTTGCTGCTTGCTTCCCTAGAAACGCCGATGCTCGCTCCAGAGGGCACCGCGCGCCGGGCGAAGGTCGATTTTGTTCATGCCGCCATGAAAACCGGAACCGCGGGAGATCGTCCTTTCGATTCCGTCATGATCGGTCTTTTTCCGGTGGAGAAGCCCAAGCTGGTTTTCGGTTTTTACCTCGATAAGGGCGGCAAATGCGAATACAACGGCGCCAAGGTTGCGCGCTTGCTTCAGGAACAGATCCAGGCCCTTGCGCCCCAGTATTTGGAGTGATCCGGTGGCCGAGCATCCCCAATCCTACCTGCTGAGGTTCGGTGAGTTGGCCTTAAAGGGCCGCAACCGGGATCGTTTCGTGGACGACCTGGTAAAAATTGTCAAACCGCGGATCGCGCCCCTGAACGGCAAGCTCCAACTCATGCACAAAAAGGTCCTGATCCACTGCGACGCGCCGCCTGCCGATGTCAAGCGGGCCCTTTCCACCGTGTTCGGCCTCACCTCTATCAACCCGATCTGGCGTTTGCCTCATGATCTCGATGCGCTCGCCGACCTATCCTGGCGGTTAACGGCCCCTCATAAGGGTAGCGGCAAACGATTTGCCGTACGCGTGAGGCGGCCTCATAAACGCTTCCCGCTCGATTCGGTGGGCCTGCAAACCAAGATTGCGGGCCATCTCTTCAGCAAGGGTCTCGATCTGCCCGTGGACCTGAAGAAACCCGAGCTGATGCTGGGCATTACCGTCGATTACCGCGAATTTTGGGTTTATTTGGAGGCTTGGCCCGGGTTGGGAGGGTTGCCGGTCTGCCGGCGCGATGTTCACGGGTTGCTCCTCAGCGGGGGCATCGACTCCCCGGTCGCCGGCCACCTCATACAGAAACGGGGGGGCTGCCTCGCCTCGATTTATTTCCATACCCCGCCCTTCACCGTGGAGGCGGCCAAGGAGAAAGTTATCCAACTCGCGCAGATGTTGACCCAGTATCAAAACGGGATGACGCTTTTCGTTGTCAACTTCACCGAGGCCATGAAAACGCTACGCGCGGAATGTAACGAAAGCTACCTGGTTATCCTCGCAAGGCGGCTGATGATGCGGGTGGCGTGCAGTTTGATGGAGCGGATAAACGGGAAGTCCCTGGTGACGGGTGAGAGTCTGGGCCAAGTGGCTTCCCAAACCATCGAAAATATCGCAGCCATCAACGATGGCGCTTCCCTGCCGATTCTCAGGCCCCTGATCGGGATGGATAAACAGGAAATTATTGAGATTTCCAAGCGGATCGGCGCCTACCCCGTTTCCATCGAACCCTTTCAGGATTGCTGCTCCCTGTTTTCCCCGAAAAAGCCGGTAACCCGAGCGCGCCTATCCTATGTAGTCCAACAAGAGGGGCTTGTAGATGTGGAAGCTCTGGTGGCGGGGGCCCTGGACTTCACCGAGGAAATCGTGCTTGAAAGAGAGCCCTGAGGCCCGGGCGGCCGGATCGATGGGGACTCGGCTACATCTAAATATGTTAGCATTCGTATACTTAGGAAAAAGCGTTGGTCTGATAGGCCGGCGAATCTTCCTGAATTCCCATACTTCGCAGAAAGGAAATCCCATGGCCCCGCAACAATCGCCTCGACAAATGCCCCAATCGTTTTTCACGGCAATTGCCCGTCGCCGCCAGGTGGGTTGGCTGGCGTTCCTCTTATTTTGTCCAATCCTTGTGGCGGGCGAATCGGGCCTGCCCTTGGGAGAGGTCATTGAGGAAGTCCGCTGCGAGCACGCGCCCGATAACCGCTACTCCCTATACCTTCCTTCCAACTACGACCCCAACCGCTCCTGGCCGCTAATCCTTTTCTTTGACCCAGGCGCACGGCCAACCGTTCCCCTGCGGCGTTTCGCGGAGGCCGCCGACCGCTTCGGGTTTGTGATGGCCTGCTCGCATCACACCAAAAACTACGTGGAGTTCGATGTCAATTGGGGATACGCCCTGGATATGTGGAAAGATGTGCTGGTCAAGGTGAACGTGGACCCCAACCGCATGTATACCGGCGGGTTCTCCGGAGGCGCGCGGCTGGCGTCGCGTGTGGCCATATTCACTAAAAAAATACAGGGCGTCATCGCCTGCGGCGCCGGTTTTTGGGGGCAAACCCAAAAAAACCTGGAGATTCCCTTCGTGGTGATCAGCACCATTGGCAACAAGGATATGAATTACCTTGAGTTGTTGGATCTGGAAGAAGAACTGGACGCCATGTCCGTGGAGAACCGTCGGCTCGAGTTCGAGGGCGGCCATCAGTGGCCTCCCAACGAGGTGTGTCATGAGGCCCTGGGCTGGCTGCATCTACAGGCTTTCAAAAAGAACATGATTACCAAGCAGGAAGGGCTGCTCGACGAACAGGTCAACCAGCGGCTGGGGGCGGCGAAGAACTTCCACGAGGCGGGCGATTTGTGGCGGGCCCATGGCCTCTACGCGGATCTTTTGGGGGACTTTGGGGCGTTGGCCGATCTTTCATCCGTGGAGGAACGGATCTCTGAAATTGAAAAGGAAGAAGCCTTCAAAAAGGCGCAAAAAAGTTTCAAGGAAGGCGTTCAGACGGAGCGCGCCACCCGATCTCAAATTGTGCAAAGACTATTTCAGGGCGAGCGCCTGCCCTCCAGCGAGCCCCTGGAGTTCCGCAAACAGATGGGCTGGTGGAAACGCGAGGTGGAGCGGCTGCAAAAGAACTAC
>JBGTRP010000362.1:0-7396 GCA_041940685.1 Acanthopleuribacteraceae bacterium | reverse complement strand
GGGTGCAGTACGCGGATTTTGCCGCATGGCAGCGGGCGCGCATGCGGGCCGGCGATTGGGAAACCCAGATCGAATTTTGGCGCAACACCCTGGAAGGGCTCCCTCCCCTGATCGCCCTACCCACGGATCGCCCGAGGCCGGCGACGCAGAGCTTCCGCGGCGCGGCCATTCCCTTTTTCCTTGAACAGAAGCATAGCCAGGCATTGGCGGCCATGTGCCGGCGCGAGTCGGTCACGCCGTTCATGTGCTTCTTGACCCTGTTCGGCGCGGTGCTCGCGCGCTACTCGGGCCAGGCGGACCTGGCCATCGGTTCTCCCATCGCCAACCGTACCCGGCGCGAGTTGGAGGACTTGATCGGCTTCTTTGTCAACACCCTGGTATTCCGCCTCGCATTGAAGGAAGAAAAGCGGTTGCGTTCGATTCTCACCGATATCCGCGAACGCGCGCTGGGCGCTTACGCCCACCAGGATGTTCCCTTCGACAAGTTGGTCGATCTGTTGCAACCCCAGCGAAATCTGGCTCACGCGCCGCTTTTCCAGGTCATGTTGGTGCTGCAAAACGCTCCCATGTCCGGGGCCGACTTGCCTGGTTTGACCTTCGCGCCACAACCCACGCCCCACACGGCCGCCCGTTTCGACCTGGCTCTGATGCTCACCGAAACCGGCCCGGGCCTTGCCGGACAACTGGAATACAACACCGACCTGTTCGAGGCCGGCACGGCCTCGCGTCTGCTCGACCATTTCAAGGAACTGCTGATCCAGGCGGCGCCAAGGCCAGAGGCCCGCCTCCACGAGCTCTCCATGCTGCGCGCGGACGAACGCCAGCTCCTCCTGGCGAGCTGGAACGATACGCGGGCCGATTTTCCGGAGGATATCGGGTTCCATGAACTGGCCGAAGCGCGTGCGCGCCGATTTCCGGATGCCCCGGCCCTGGTGTTTCAGCCCCCCGAGGGCCGGCCCAAGGTCTTGACTTACGCGGAGGTGGACCTGTGCGCGAACCGCCTCGCCTCCAGGCTGTGCCGCCTGGGTTTGGAACCGGAAGCGCGGGTGGGCCTGTTGACGGGCCGTGGCGTGGAAACCACCCTGGGTCTGTTGGCCATCCTCAAGGCGGGCGCGGCCTTTGTTCCCCTGGACGCGAAATACCCCGACGCCCGCCTGAATTTCATGCTGGCGGACGCGGGCGTTGCCGCGCTGGTCACGCGCGGGTCCGTCTTCGACAGGGCGCGGCTTTCTTTTGAGGGTCCCGTTCTGGATTTCGAGCGGGAAGGATCGTTCCGGGGAGAAGGCCGGGCGCCCTCTCGCCCTCGGTCCTTTCATCCCGATCGTTTGGCATACATGATCTATACCTCCGGCACCACGGGCCAGCCCAAGGGCGTGTGGTTGCACCATCGCGGCCTTTGTAACCTTGCGCGCTACCGTTACCCCGGGCAAGCCCTCGATGCGGGCTCCCGCATGTTGCAGTTTTCCTCGCTCAACTTCGATGCCGCGATTTGGGAAACCGTCCTGGCGCTCGCCCATGGCGCGGCCCTATGCCCGGTCTCCGAGGCGCATCTTCCGCCGGGCGAGGCCCTCGCGAGCTTTATAAGAAACGAGTGTGTGACCCATGTGATGCTCACGCCCTCGGTGTTGGGCGCCCTCCCCGCGGAACGCCTGACCTCGATCCGCCATGCGGTCGCGGGCGGGGAAGCCTGTCCTCCCGCGACAGTCGCCAAATGGCTGGAGGATGGCCGCGCATTCTACAACGCCTACGGACCCAGCGAGGCGACGGTCGTCACCACCATGACCGCTTGGCGGGAGTCCGGCCTGGCCCCGCCGATCGGCGGTCCCATCGCCAACATGCGGGTTTATATATTGAATCGAGCGGCTCAGTTGACGGGCGTGGGCGTGCCCGGCGAGCTCTGGATCGGCGGCGTGGGGTTGGGCCGAGGTTATGCCCGTCTACCCGCGGCCACGGCCTGGAGCTGGACGCCCCATCCCTACAGCGGGGAGGCCGGCGCGAGGCTTTACCGTAGCGGAGACCTGGCGCGCTGGCGCGAGGACGGCCGCATCGAGTTTCTGGGCCGGATCGATCACCAGGTCAAACTTCGCGGATTCCGCATCGAGCTGGAGGAAATCGAGGCCGCGCTCGGCAGACATCCCGCGATCGCGCGCGCGGCTGTCGCGATGCACCAAATCCATCCGGCAAAAAACCAAGCTCCGGTCAAGCGGCTCGTGGCCTATTGGGTTCGGGAGAAGAATGGGCAAGCCGATCAACCGGAATGGGAAGAGCCACGCGAATTCCTCCGGGCCAGGTTGCCGGAACACATGATGCCCGGTTTGTTCGTCGAGTTGGAAGCCCTGCCCCTGACCGCCAGCGGCAAGGTCGACCGCGACGCCTTGCCGCAACCCGATTTCCACCAGGCCAAGGATCAGCGCTACGCGCCACCGAGAACCCGCGAAGAACGCATTCTCACGGCCATTTGGGCCGAAATCCTCGGCCTGGAACGGGTGGGCGTCCACGACAATTTCTTCGAGCTCGGCGGAGATTCCATCCTCAGCATTCAGGTTGTGGCGCGCGCCAACAAACAAGGCTTGGGCCTGACCGCCAAACGGCTGTTTGAAAACCAAACCGTGGCGGAGCTCGCACTCGCTGCCGGAACCCTTACCGAAATGGACCGCGCCGAGCAGGGCTTGGTCACCGGGGAGGCGAACCTGCTTCCCATCCAGCGTTGGTTCTTTGACCGGGTAACCGTAAACCCACACCACTTCAATCAAGCCATGTGCCTGCAAATGAAATACGCGCCCTCCGGAGAGGCGCTGGACACCGCCATCGCCGCGCTCTGGGCCCATCACGACGCCACGCGCGCAACCTTTCGATCCACGGCGCGGGGATGGACCCAAGAAATCCAGGATGCCCAAAACCCGCCCGTGCTCGTGAGAGTAGATCTTTCCGGTCTTCCGGAAAAGACAAAATCCAGGACCTTAGAAGATGTGGCCGCCCGCGCGCAGGCGGGTTTCGATCTCACACGCGGTCCGCTGTTGCGCCCGATTTGGTTTGATTGGGGGGCTTCCCAACCCCATCGGGTTTTGATTCTCGTTCACCATTTGGTGGTCGATGGCGTTTCCTGGCGGATATTACTGGAAGATCTCCAGTCCGCACACGGCCAAGCGGCCCTGAATCTTCCCGTGCGCCTGCCTCCCAAAACCCTGTCCTGCCTCCGCTGGTCCGAGCTGTTGGCGTCCTTCGCGGCCACGGCAACCATGGAGGAAGAGCTCCCTTACTGGAAAACCCTTGCCTCGCGGCCCTGCCAACCCCTGCCCCGCGAGCGGGAGGGAGGGAACCAGGTGGCGGACGCCAAGGTTGTACGCGTTTTTTTGGAGGAGGAGGAAACACGGGCGTTGCTGCGGGATCTGCCGCGCATTTACCGCGTGGAGATCAACGATGTGCTGTTGACCGCGGTGGCGCGGGCCTTTGCCCGCCGCTTTCACCGCGAGTCGCTCTTCGTGGCCATGGAGGGTCATGGCCGCGAACCCCTGGATCGGGATGTCGACCACTCGCGCACGGTGGGTTGGTTCACCTCCCTGTTCCCCCTTTGGCTCGATCTGAAAGGAACCCAGGGAGCGGAAGATGCGCTGAAACGCATCAAGGAACAGCTACGAACCGTACCGCGGCGGGGCCTGGGCCACGGCATTCTGCGCTACGCCCATTCCGAAGAAAGGATCTCCAATAGGCTCGCGGCCATCCCCGAACCGGAGGTGAGCTTCAATTACCTGGGCCGCTTCGACCAGGCCCTGCCCTCGGATTCTCCCTTCCGCATGGCCCCTGAGTCGACCGGGCCCGCGCGGAGTCCGCGGCAGGAACGCGCGCAACTCTTTGAAATCAACGGCATGGTAGCCGGCGGCCGTCTGGTCATGAACTGGACCTACCCTACCAAGATCTATGCTCAGGAAACCGCCGAGAGCCTCGCCAACGACTTTATCGGCTCCTTGCGGGAGATTCTGGAGGCCAGCCAACGGCCCGGCGCCCGCGCGTTCATACCCTCCGACTTTCCCGACACGGACCTGGACCAAGCCGCGCTCGACCGGCTGTTGTCCAGGTTGGCCGGCCAAGGCAACGCTCAGGACATCGAAACCATCTACCCGCTGGCCCCACTGCAATGGGGTTTGTTGCACCATTCTATTCTGGAGCCTCATTCGGGCGTTTACATCGTGCAATTGGCCTGTGAAATCGAGGGCCGGCTCGACGCGAACGCGTTCCGTTCGGCATGGGACCAGGTGGCGCAACGCCACCATCCGTTCCGGCTCCAGTTCGTGGACTTGGACGGCAAAAAGCCCTTACAAGCGGTCCGCCGCGATCCCGCGCTCCCCTGGGAGCAAGAGGACTGGTCGGGGCGCGGAGAGGAGGAACGGGAGCGGGGTTTCGACGCCCTCCTGCAGAGGCACCGCGACGGGGGTTTCGCCCTCGACCGCGCGCCCTTGATGCGGTTTGCCCTCATTGGCACCGGGCCGCAAACCTGGCGCTTCATTTGGAGCCACCATCACGCGCTGTTGGATGGCTGGTCCCTGCCCCTGGTGTTGAATGAAGTCTTCGCTTTTTACGACGCCATCCAAGGGAGGCGGAAACTGGCGCTGCCGCCGGCGCCTGACTACCGCGGCTTCATCCGCTGGCTGGCCCGCCTGGACCCCAAGCGGGAAGAGGCGTTCTGGCGGGAATATTTGCTTGACTACACCCAACCCGCATCCCTGCCCCTGCCGCGTCCTGTGCGCGATGCCGAGGCCGCCATTCAGGGACCGCGCGATCGGTCCTTGCGCTTGCCGGCATCGCTCACGGAAGCCCTTCAGGCCCTGGCTCGAAAAGAAAGGTTGACGCTCAATATCCTGGTCCAGGGCGCTTGGGCGCTCTTGCTCCACCGCTACAGCGGCCTTAAGGATATCGTGTTCGGCGCGATTGTTTCGGGCCGTCCCCCAGAGCTTCCACGGGTCGAGGCCATGGTCGGCATGTTCATCAACACCGCGCCCGTGCGCGCCCACATCGACCCAAGCGAAACCTTGCTTGCCTGGCTAAAGCGGCTCCACGCGGCCCAGGTCGCCTGGGAGCCTCACACCTTCTCGCCTTTGGTAGAGATACAGTCTTGGAGTGAAATTCCAGGAAATGTTGGGCTATTCGAATCGCTGTTCGCCTTTGAAAACTACCCGGTCGCCGCTTCTGAGGCCGGGGGCCAGGGTAAGCTTCGCCTCAATTTCGTGCGCGCGGTGGAGCAGACCAATTACCCGATCGCCATGATCGTCGCGCCTGGAGAGCGTTTGTCGTTGCGGGCGCGCTACGACCACGAGTTGTTGGACCGCGCGAGCGTGGACCGCCTTTTGGGCCACATGGAGATGCTGCTCGCGGGAATCGCGGCATCGCCCCGGCAAAAAATTCGGACCCTGCCCATGCTCACCGAGGCCGAACGCGCCCAGGCCATGGTCACCTGGAACCAGACCGAAACGCCGCTTCCCGGCGATCTGCTGCTGCACCAGCCCTTGGACCAACGCGCCCAACGAATGCCCGACAGCGCGGCCGTTATTTTCGGCGGTCGATGCCTGACGTTTGGCGCTCTGACGCAGACCTCACGCCACCTGGCCCAACTTTTACGCGAGGGCGGCGCCCGACCCAACCACCTCATCGCGGTCATCCTCGAAAAAGGTCCGGAGCAGGTCATCGCCTGTCAGGCGATTCTTGCCGCGGGCGGCGCTTACCTTCCCATTGATCCGGCCTGGCCTCAGGAGCGGCGCGACTACTTGCTGGATTACGGCCAGGTGGAGTGGGTATTGACGGAGGCGCGGCTCCATGCCGGGCTCAAGCTGCCGGAAGAGCTGGAAGTGCTTTGGGTGGAGGAAGAAGCCTCGGCCGCGCTGTCCTCGGGCCGAGCGGCTCCCGAAATGGATCCGCTACAAACTCCCGACGACCTCGCCTATGTGATCTTCACCTCCGGCTCCACGGGTCTGCCCAAGGGCGTCATGATCGACCATCGCGGTCCCGTCAACACGCTATTTGACATCAACACCCGTTTTCAGGTGACCGACCGCGACCGGGTATTGGGTTTGTCCGCGCTCAGCTTCGACCTTTCGGTTTACGATTTCTTCGGCTTACCCGCCGCGGGCGGCGCGCTGGTGCTTCCCCAAGAGGCGCAACTCAAGGAACCCGCCCAATGGCTGGAATTGCTCGCGCGGCAGGCGGTCAGCACTTGGAATACGGTCCCGGCGCTCATGCAGATGTTGTTGGATGATTTGGAGACGCGGCAAGGATCGGCGCCCGCGACGCTCCGGCTCGCGCTTTTGAGTGGCGACTGGATTCCGCTGTCCCTTCCGGACCGCTTCTACCAGCGCTTCCCCTCGGCCAAGCTCATGAGTCTGGGCGGTGCGACCGAGGCCTCCATTTGGTCGATTTCCTTTCCCATCCAGACGGTGGACCCGCATTGGAAAAGCATCCCCTACGGCCGTCCCATGGCCAACCAGCGTTTCTACGTAATGAACGCCAGCCTGGAGCCCTGCCCGGTCGGGGTTCCGGGCGATCTCTATATCGGCGGGATCGGCCTTGCCAAGGGATATTGGCGCGATGCGGCCAAAACCCAAGCCAGTTTCATCCAACATCCCCGTTCCGGAGAACAGCTCTATCGAACCGGGGATTTGGGCCGCTACATGCCGGACGGCAACATCGAGTTCCTCGGCCGTTCCGATTTTCAGGTCAAGATCCATGGCTACCGCATTGAGTTGGGTGAAATCGAAGCGGTGCTGACGCGCCATCAAAGCGTTCAAACCGCGGTCGCCTTGGTTCGCGAGGACCAACCCGGCCAGAAGCAACTGGTCGCCTACGTGGTGTCCGAGGAAGAACAGGAGCCGCCCATCGAGACCCTCCATGAGCTGGCCCGCGCCAAGTTGCCGGAGTACATGGTCCCCGCTTTCATCCTGCCCATCGCATCGCTGCCGCTGACTCCCAACGGGAAGGTCAATCGCGAAGCATTGCCCAAACCCGGCAAGGGTCCAGAAAATGAGAAGTCGAACCTGAAAGCGGCTGAACTGACCTCCGCGGAAGCGGCGCTGGCCGCCATTTGGGCCGAGGTTTTGGGCCGGCCGGTGAGCGATGCCCGCGCCAATTTTTTTGAGATCGGCGGACATTCCCTGCTGGCCACGCGTGTGATCGCTCGGGTGCGCGAGGTTTTCTCACGCGAGTTGTCCATGCGCATATTCTTTGAGAACCCAACCGTGGCCGGTCTGGCCGAGCGCCTGGAAACGGCGGGGCGGGACGAGGCGCGCAACCGGTTCCCCTTGCAAGCCATTGACCGGACCCACCCATTGCCCCTCTCCTTCGCCCAACAACGGCTTTGGTTCCTCGATCAGTTCGAGGCATCCGGCGCCATGTACAACATCCCCACCGC
>JBGTRP010000361.1:0-7400 GCA_041940685.1 Acanthopleuribacteraceae bacterium | reverse complement strand
ATCCGGACAATCAGGCCGGCGCACATAAAGAAATGGAAGGGGGAGGAGAGTAAGTTTCCCCAGAGCCTATTGCCGAAGATATAGGAGGCAAAGGTTGTGAGATAGTCCAGCCGCGAGGTTTCCGGAACGGCCAGTAGGACTAGGTACAATAAGAAAATCGGGCAAGCCCGGGTAAAACTCAAACCTCGATTGATGAGAAACGCCGTTAGGAGCGCCAGCAGGCTCCACACAAGAGCAACCAAATCGAGGTACAGGGACTGGCGGGTGTCGCGCACAAAGGAAATATCGAAGGGCGGCGGCGTAATGCCCAGGACCCTGGCCTGATCACTGAGGAAGTCGGAGAAACCCGA
Source organism: Acanthopleuribacteraceae bacterium (assembly GCA_041940685.1). Classification (GTDB taxonomy): domain Bacteria; phylum Acidobacteriota; class Holophagae; order Acanthopleuribacterales; family Acanthopleuribacteraceae; genus JBGTRP01. The sequence continues at coordinate 7,050 of JBGTRP010000361.1, read as the reverse complement.
CTCCACCACCACGGGTCTGTGGTAGAGATAGGCGGGATTTACCTTATAAAGCCAGGTATGGGGCCGCTCTTCCTTATTTCTTGACAGAAAGAGAATTTCAATGGCCAGAAAACCCTGTGTTTGCGCGGCAGAGGGCAGTGGGTAAAGCACCACGCAAAAAAGCCTGCCATCCTGGAGAAAGAGCTCCGGGCGGTTGGCGCGCGCCTCTTTATACTGGTCGGAAAAATAGGCGCCTTTCCAAACGATGGGCTCGTAGTTCAGGTTCAACAGGCTGATGGAGATATGAGGCTCCAACCCAATGTCGTCGAATAGGCCGGCGGCCTCCTCGTTGCCCAGGCGTGGATTGCGGCTGGAAAGGACCGCAAGGACGCGCGCCATGCTGGCCTCGTCAAAATAACGGCTCAGTTTGGCTTCCTCGGTAAAAGTATTCTCGGGCGGCGCGGGTTCCTCCAGCGCCACTTGACCCTGGGTCAACAGCAAACCAAGGGGCAGCAAACAGAGGCCGGCCGCGAGCGCAAATCCTTTCTTATTCCAAACCGAACGGCTCAGGAAGGCGAGAACCGCCGTCGCCGCGAGGCAGAATCCCCAGTAGAGAGGGTGGGGAATGACGACGGTTCCCAATTGGAAAAGCAGCATGAGCGCCAAATGCATCAATGAACATCCTGTAGGACCCAGCGGCTGATCGCCATGCGCGAGGCGGTGATTTTGAAATGAAAGGCGAAAATGGTTTCGTAGGCGCGGCCGGTACGCTTATCTTCCAGGTTCAGGTGGAGGTAGATTTCAAGCCAGGCGTAGTTGGTGTCGCTTTGGGAATTGACGACACGGGCATCGCGCACCCGAAAGCGCTGGCGCAGCTTGTCAAAACCCATCAGCACCTGTTGCCGGCTCAGGTAGCCGAAATCATTGAGCAGCGGCCTCAATTCGACGGTTACGGGATAATCATGCGCCAATAGCCGGGCGAAGGCGGTGCGATCTTTCTCCAAGAAGAGCTTCTCCAGGTCGGGAAGCGCGTCTCCCCGTTCATCCAGTGTGCTCAAGCACCAAAAGAATAGTCCCAGAACCATGCAGACCTCATGATGTTTCCTGCGCCCCAATATATCTTTTCCCAACAGGAGCCGCAACATGGGGCCGGCCCGGGCGGTCGGCTTGACCGGGCGAGAGGCATGCCGCTAGAATGGGCTTCAGGGAAATCGGATGACGGACGGGAGAGTGGATCCATTTCCCAACGGCCCGATCAGGGTGGCGATTTTGGGGTCTTTTCCGCCGGGAGAGCCAACCATGGGCCGGGGTTACTTGTCTCAATCCAAAACGCGCCGCTACTGCTGGCCGGCGTGACATGGGCCATTTCCGGTTCAACCCCGAGCGGAGTCGAAGAAGATGCTTCTCTTACTAGGATCATTGGGCGCTCCCGAGATCATGTTCATCCTGGCCCTGGCCTTGCTGATTTTTGGACCCAAAAAATTACCCGAGCTCGGCCGCTCCCTGGGAAAGGGACTGCGAGAATTCAAAAAGGGCACCAGCGGTTTGATGGACAGCCTCAACGATGAAATTCAACAGCCCCCGCGGGTGGAGCCAAGATTGGCGCCGCCGTCGCCGGCCCCGAAAAGCGAGACCGAGCAAGCCTCCGCCAAAGTAAAGGAACCAGAGCAGCCGAAGGAAGAGGGTGAGGTTGTCATCGATTTGGAAAAAGAGGGTAAATAGGGCGAATGGCCAAACCTGATCCGAACCAGATGAGCTTTTTTGAGCATCTGGATGAATTGCGTGGCAGGATCGGTAAAAGCCTCCTCATCTGGCTGGTAGCTTTCGCGGTCTGTTTCGCTTATTCCAAACCCATTTTCAACATGCTGGCAGTTCCGCTGCTTGAAATTACCAACAGCGCCCACCCCTGGGCGGCAGTGGATTTCAAGGAACCATTTATTGCCCATATCAAGGCCGCCTTTTGGGTGAGCGCGATCCTATGCAGCGGAATTTTCTTTTTTCATGTCTGGTCTTTCGTGGCCCCTGGCCTGGAGAAAAAAGAAAAGCGATTCGCCATTCCCTTCCTAATTTTTATGGCCTTGTTTTTCCTGCTTGGCTGCTGGTTCAGCTTCGATCGGGTGTATCCCTACGCCCTCAAATATCTTATCAGTTGGAATGTAGAATCCCTGGACGCCTATACCCGCAGCAGTTACCTTTCCCTGTTGTTCGCATTCGTGTTGGGCATGGGCGCCAGCTTTGAGATGCCGCTGCTCATCTTTTTTCTTGCCAAAATCGGCTTGGTCACGCCCCGGTTCCTGATGCGCAACTTTAAATACGCCATTCTGATCGTGTTTACCCTGGCCGCCATCATCACGCCCACCCCGGATATCTATATGCAAACCTTTCTCGCCGTGCCCATGCTGGCGCTGTATCTGTTGGGAGTGGGCGCGGCCTTTTTCGTGCAAAAAAAATCCAAGAAATTAGAAGCCGCGGAAGCGGAACGAGCCGCGCAATCCGAGGAACCCGATGGTGTGGAAGATTGCGGTTGAACCCGAGCGGGAGGAGATCCGATGGGCTTGTCCGAGAGCATGAAACAATTTCTGGTGAGTCCATGCTGCAAGGCGGAACTGCGCGAGGCTGACGAGGCCTTGATTTGCACGGCCTGCAAACGGGGCTATCCCGTGGAGGAAGGCATTCCCGTCCTGCTTCTTGAACGCGCGTTCTCCCTCCAATCATCCGACCCGACGAACCCGGAGCGCCCTCGGTGAAAAACCGTGAAAGCCTCGCTCGCGGAGGAGTTGCCCATGCTGGAACAACCTGAAATTCTCGACGCGATCATCGATCGCTTTCAGGATGCGCGGATCCTGGTGATCGGCGATTTGATGCTCGACCGTTTTATTTGGGGCAAGGTTTCCCGCATTTCGCCGGAGGCGCCCGTGCCGGTCGTTCAGGTTACCCGGGAGACCGCGCATCTGGGAGGCGCGGCAAATGTGGTGTCCAATATTCAGGCCCTGGGAGGCCATGCCCTGCCCATTGGGCTCATCGGCGAGGATGAAACCGCTAAAACCATGGTCGAGCTGATGGGGCGTGGCGGCATCGCCACCGAGGGACTGGTCCGGGCCGATGCGTTCCAAACCATTCAAAAGACGCGGATCATCGCGCACCACCAGCAAGTGGTGCGCGTCGATAGGGAAAGCGACTCCCTTGACGGGGGCGCGTTCGAATCGGCCGTTATCGAGCGGATCAATGCGACGATCGAAGGCAAGGCTGCCGTAATCGTCAGCGATTATGGCAAGGGGCTCGTCACCCGACCCGTTTTAGAACATCTCGACCGTTTCAAGGAACATGTGCTGATCAATGTCGACCCCAAGGATAGAAATTTCGAGCATTACAAGGGCTGCCATATCCTGACGCCGAACCAGGCCGAGGCGGAGCGTATGTCCGGCGTCCGCATTGTCGGAGAGTCCAGCTTGCGGCTTGCCGCGCAACGCATCTTTGATCGCCTTCATTGCCGGCACTTGCTGATCACCCGCGGCGAGTTGGGCATGGCCCTGTTTCAGGCCCCGGAAGACCTGACGATCATTCCCACCCTGGCGCGCGAGGTATTCGATGTCAGCGGCGCGGGCGATACCGTGATCGCCACCTACACCCTGGCTAAGTCCGTGGGCGCGAGCGCCCGGCAGGCCGCGGTCCTGGCCAACGCCGCGGCGGGCGTGGTGGTGGGAAAACTGGGGACGGCCACCGTCGCGGACGGAGAGCTGAAACAGGCCTTGCGAGCCTGACCTGATCGGACGCCACCGCATGCCCAAGTTTGGCTTTCGGGCCATGCTGCCGAGGTGGTAAGCTATGGATTGCATGAATCCACGGTATCCGGGTAGCGGCTAGAAACGGGAAAAGTTCTGAAGGATCGCGGGTTGATCTAAAGGAAAACGAATCGCCCTGGCCGCCGGAAAAGGGAACCATTATCTCCCCATATGCAAAACACCACCATTTTCCCATTTCTGCAATTGCCGCGGTTCCCTTTGCGCATGGGGTTGGAACCGCATCTCCACATAGTTCAATCCATCGCCTCCGCGCGCCTCTGAGTGCGCACGCTGGTGTTTGGAAACATTTAAGATTACGAGGATAGGAAGAAGCATCATGAAGAACAAACGCATTTCATTGTATCGAATTTTGACCCTGAGCCTGGCGTGTCTTTTGGTCCTGGGCTGCAACCAGCAATCCGATTCCCGCACCCGTTCGCTTTCCACCACGCCTAGCGAGGGCGCCCAGCAGGGTTTGGCCGAGGATTTGGCCAACAAATACACCAGCGTTACCCTTAGCGCCGACCTGAGCCAACTCAGCGAAAAAGAAAAGCAGATGATACCCGTCCTCATCGAAGTAGCCGATATGATGGACGAGCTTTTCTGGCTTCAGGCCTTTGGTGAAAAGGAACCCTTCCTCAACGGCATCGAGGACCCGGCCGTGCGGGCGTTCGCGGAAATCAATTACGGGCCCTGGGATCGCCTGGACGGCAACCGAGCCTTCCTGCCTGATTACGGGCCCAAAAATCCCGGGGCTCAATTTTATCCGGCCGATATCACCAAGGAAGAGCTGAAAGCAGCCGGAGATCCCTCACTTTTGAACCTCTACACGCTCGTGCGTCGAGGGGAAGACGGATCGCTCCAGAGCGTTCCCTATCACCAGGAGTACAAGGACAAGCTCGCGGCCGCCTCCGAGAAACTGAACCAGGCCGCGGCTCTGGCCGAGGATGGGGGCCTCAAGAATTACCTGCAACTGCGCGCGAAAGCGCTGCTCGACGATCAATACTACGAATCCGACAAGGCCTGGCTGGACATGAAAACCAACGGCATTGACATGGTCGTCGGACCGATTGAGGTCTACGAGGACGAGTTGATGGGTTATAAGGCGGCCTACGAGGCCTATGTGCTGGTGAAGGACAAAAGCTGGAGCGAACGGCTGGCCAAGTACGCGGACTTCCTGCCCTCCCTTCAGACCGGCCTTCCCGTGCCCGACGCCTATAAGACCGAAACGCCCGGCACGGATTCCGACCTGAACGCCTATGATGTGATCTATTACGCCGGCCACTGCAATGCCGGCTCCAAGACCATCGCCATTAACCTGCCCAACGACGAGAAGGTCCAGCTGGAGAAGGGAACCCGTCGCCTGCAATTGAAGAACGCCATGCGCGCCAAGTTCGACAAGATCCTGGTGCCCCTGGCCGATATTCTCATCGCGGAGGATCAGCGTGGGCATATTACCTTCGACGCCTTTTTCGCCAACACCATGTTCCACGAGGTGGCGCACGGTCTCGGCATCAAGAACACCATTAATGGCAAGGGCACGGTGAGCGAGGCGCTCAGCGACCAGGCCTCCGCGTTGGAGGAAGGCAAGGCCGATGTGTTGGGGCTCTACATGATCACCGAGCTCATCAACAAGGGCGAAATCAGCGGCGATATCAAGGACTACTACGTCACCTTCATGGCCAGCATCTTCCGCTCCATCCGTTTCGGATCCGCCAGCGCCCATGGCCGCGCGAATCTTTTGCGCTTCAACTTCTTCAAGGAAATGGGCGCCTTTTCCCGGGATGAGGCGACCGGCGCCTACAGCGTGGATTTCGAAAAGATCGATGACGCGGTCGCGGCGCTTTCCGAAAAAATCCTCACCCTACAAGGAGACGGCGATTACGAGGGCGTCAGCCAGCTCATGGCCGATAAGGGCCAGGAAGGCGAGCAACTGCGCGCTGACCTCAACCGCCTTCAGGAAGCCAAGATTCCCACCGACATCGTCTTCGAACAAGGGGTAAAGGTCTTGGGGTTGTAATCCTCCGTTCGCATGGTTTGCCTGTTTTAAGGATCGCCGATTTGTACCCGGCAATGAAGAGCGCCTTGATAGAAATACTACCCAGGCCGCATGCCGACTTCAAGTCGGCGGTCCTGGAATGGGTTTCCGGCTACAGGCAGTCCTTGATCTTTGGCGTATCGCGAAGCAACTCCCGCGCTCTTTGGAGGCTCAGGCCACGGCGCGCCATGAGGATGGCCGTGGGCACGACCCGGGGAAGTCGAGCCGCGCGCATGATATGGGATTCGGGAGTGCTTTCGGCCTCGGCGTTCTCCAGTCCGATTACGCGCCGCAACAAGCTTTCGGCCTCCGTTTCGGGAACCCCGCCCAGGGATGAAACCAGCCCGCGCGCGCGCCCCCACAACTTGAGGTTGCTGATGCGTAAGTCGATCATGCGGTTGCCGAGCACCTTGCCGAAGCCGATAAAGGCCCCCGTGGAGAGCGCGTTCAAGTAGCATTTGGCAAAAAGCTGCACCATCCCACGTCTCGCGGATGAAGAAGGTGGGGAAAAACCATCGAGAACCGCACCGGGCGAAAACGTCAAGCACTGGGCGCCATTGGCCTGAAGGGTTTTGCGCAGGCGCTGCTGCTCCGAGGTTAGCTCCAGTTCGCTCAAAAGCAACACCGCCATGCCCTTGACGCGGCTCAGGTCGAGGTCTGAAAATCGCATGTCGTCGAGAGGGAGGTCCTTCAAGGGCGATTGGAAATCTCCGCCCACGAGGGCGCGAACCTGATCGGCATCGGCGCCGAAGGTAGGGGGGCACTCCGAAGCGTCCATGAAAGCGGCCATGCCAGTCGGCCCATCCGCGGCATAAACCAGAGAGCGGCCATCAAGCAGGGCCTCGGCCGCGATCCGAATATGCCGGGCCAACATGCGCTTTTGGCCTCTAAGAACATCTAGAAGCCCCTGATAGAGGGGTAACAGCTCGCCCGGCTGTTCCTTGCCCAGAAGTAGATCCAGGAGAATCTTGGTGGCGCTGCCGCCTTTCATGCGTGTGGACCCGGCGATTGGTTCGGGTCCGATGATGGGGTTTAAGAGAAACCCATTGGGGAAGGCGCTCATGCGGGTCAACACTTCGCGCAAAGTGGCGCCCAAGGCCGGGAGCGGCCGCGAGGATGCGGCTTCCATCGGGTTGAAGCCGATCATGATCATGGCCGCCGGCGGCATCGCCCAGGCCATGGCGGCGGCCAAGGCCGCGGCCGCCGCGGCGACCGTGCCCTGCAAGTTCATCCAGGTGGAAGGGGAAAATC
>JBGTRP010000360.1:0-7403 GCA_041940685.1 Acanthopleuribacteraceae bacterium | reverse complement strand
GCGGTTGGTGGTGCTGTCGGCCTGTGAGACCGGACTGGGTGAGCAGCGGGAGGGCGAGGGCGTTTACGGCCTACGCCGCGCCTTTTTCCTGGCGGGCGCCCGCGCCCTGCTCACCACGCTCTGGCCGGTGGACGACGCGGTGACCCGCCGTTTCATGGAACGCTTCTACCAACTCTACCTGGGCGGTACCCCGGCACGCTTGGCCCTGCGGCAGGTGCAACGCGAATTCCGCGCTAGCGAAAACGATAGCCACCCGGTTTTCTGGGCGCCCTTCCACCTGATCGAGATTCCCGAGCCCTAATAGCTATTAAAGGAGATCCCATGCTTACCCTATTGCTTTGTTGTTTGCTTCACCCGCCTTTCAACCAGGCTTTCCCAGATTCACCCCAAAAAGAAGGTGTTCGACGTGCCCTGTTGGTAGGGGTTTCACGCTACCGCGATGTCAAGGCCCACTTGACGGGGCCCACCTATGATGTGGCTGACATGGAACGGCTGTTGAAAAACCGCTTTGATTTCACCGATGTACGGGAGTTGCTCAACGAGGATGCCACACCAGATGCTTTCCGGTCCGCCATGGCAACATTAACAGAAGACAGTGGCCCTAGGGACTGGGTGGTGGTCTACTTCTCCGGGCATGGTGGCCAGATCGATGATTCCGAGGGTGAAGAAGGCGATGGAAAGGACGAGACCTTGGTCTTCTATGAACCCGGAGAGGGCGAACATGGTCATATCGTTGACGATGAGTTCAACCAAATGCTGCGAAAACTTTACGGAAAAACAACCAACCTGGTGATTATTCTGGATTCTTGTCACGCCGGGACTGGGTATCGGGTCCCAAACAACGGTGCAACCAGGTTGTGGCGCGATGACCCCGAGTCCGATCGGGTATTTCTGACACGGGGTGACGGCAATCCCTACGAGTCGGGGCTTTTGCCAGAAGCGGTCCGGTTATGCGCTTCCAGGGATGGAAGCCCGGCCCGCGACCTGCGACGAAACGGTGCCTTCACCAAGGCCTTGATTGGGGTTTTATCCGCTCCGGACGCTCGTGGCCTAACCTGGCAAAAAGTGGAGTATCGCCTCAAAATTCGTTTGCGCGGCTATGCACCCAGCCAGATTCCGTCTTTTGCGGGGCCGCTATGGCGACCTGTTTTTGGAGGTTCGACCGTGGAGCCGCCGCTGTTTTGGAAAACAGGCGAACCCCAGGGCGAATTCGTGAATCTGACCGGACCTCCAATGACCGGGATGGGGCCGGGAGCCACTATGCTGGTCCACAATCACCAAACACCCGCTTCGGCCTTTGGTGATCCCAAGCGAGCGGCCGCAACCATTGTGATCCGCGACTATAGCGGCGTGAGCGCCAAAGCGGAGATCCGCGAAGGCAAGGTGGAGGGTGGGGACTCGGCAGTGCTCTACACACCCGTTTCCATACTGGAACCCATGGGAATCCGGATTCGCTACGCACCTAAGAAAGGTGGACTTTCTGACAAACAGGCGCAAGTGCTCGAAGGGCTGATTGCGGATCCACGCTGCCGCGGCATTGGTCTCGATCAGCAAAACGGCGTGTTTGAATTCTACCTGGAGGAGGGTCAACTGGTACTGGGGGATGAAGAGAATCCGGTGTACACCAGCTTTCCCTATGACTGGCCCGAACGCGGGCCTACCATTGTTGCCTGCCTGCAACAGCTGGCGTTTCGCCATGAGTTGTTGGCCTTGCAACCTCGGGGCCCTCTAAGCAAAAAGGAAGACCTGTTGACGGTCGGCTTGGAACCCAATGTTGATCATTCCTCGTGTAGCCGTGGTGATATGATCCCAGCACTGCCTGGCCGCATTCAAAACATTCCCCTTTGTCACGCCTGGAATGTACGGGTATCCGTCCATCGGAATGGACCGCGGGAGGGGGTCCGAGTCGGGGGGCTGTTGCTGGGTGCCGATGGCGGGATTCTTGGGTTTCCCTTCGAAAATGGAAGGATTATCCTGCCCGGCCAGAGCGTCCTCTTTAAAGAAGATGAAGAGACCTTCATCGCTGGTCCACCCGTTGGCGTTCTCGATACACTGATTATTTTCGCGACCGAACCGGATCACGACGTTCCCTGGGGCCGATTCACCTCCCCCCCGGCCATGGATTCTAGGTCAAGGGGGCATTTCCCCATGGACAGTCAGCGAGACGCACTGGACCTGCTTGCCGGGTCTACCATGAGAAAGGGAGGCGGCAGCGCAAACTGGAGCAGGGTTGTCCTGACGTTACGGGTACAAACGCATGCTGTCTTCCCCGATGGACCGGATCTAACGCCCGAGAAGCGGTTCCTGCTCGAGCACTTTGATATGCGGCCCTATCTGCCGATTCAGCTCAATTTCCGCAGGAGGTTATTGGATGAGGCCGATCGCTTGGTGACCCACAACCGAAATCCCGATAGCCGGACTTGGCCACGCGACCCCTTGCCACCGCCACGCTTGGAAGAGCTGGCCAGGGACCCGGGGCGCGCAATCTCCTACCTGTTTTCCTTGGCGGATCATGATTGGCGGGTTCCTGAGGCGGAGTTTTTGGAACGGCTTCGAAAGGGTGAAATTCCCGCACTGAAACCCATATCGGAAAACGAGGTTCAAATGGGTGACCTGCTGGTGTACGGAGACCCCTCCGGGTTTCGGCATGTGGTACTGGTGGTGGATTCAGGTGAACATTTGGCGGTAGGCGCCTTCCCCTGGGCTGAGGAGCCCCGTTTCGGGTTTCAAAAGGTCTTATCCGCACGCGACTGGGCATTATTGGGTTATCCAAAAGCCCGACTCGTCGGTGTTTACCGCCACGAGAAACTTTCCGATCAGGTGCATGACTACCGAGGTGCCGTTGCGCTGAAGCGGCTGGAGGGCATCTGCAATCCGAAGCGCTGCGCGCATTGAAGGGCGGGTGTATGGTTTGCCATACCCGGACCTTGGCTCACGGGTTAGATGTGGTATCTTGAAAAATCCCGTGTTCAACGTTGATCGGACCATTTCATGGAAGTTTCTATTCCGAATATCACCCAGCTTCTCCATCGCTGGCAAAAAGGTGACCAAAACGCGTTTGCCGAACTGAGTGAGCTCATTTACCAAGAACTTTATCGGCGAGCCCAATGGCTGATGGCTCGGGAAGGAAAACGCAGTTTTTCATCCACCGACCTGATCGGAGAACTTTACTTGAAGCTCATGGGCCAACAGGAACAAAACTGGCACAACCGAAACCATTTCTTCAAAACCACCGTGACCATCATGCGCCACATCCTCGTGAATCAGGCCAAATCGCGAAAGGCCCAAAAAAGAGGGGGAAACCAAGTCCAGGTGTCGGCGGACATCGTCGAGAACCTGTCCGGTGGTCTCTCCCATCCCGAGGTGTTTCTCAAACTAGATCAAGGTCTCACCCAACTCGCAGAGCGGTATGAACGTGCGGCAAGGATTTTCGAGTTGCGCTACCTCGCGGGCATGAATGCGATCGAGATTGCAACACTCTTTCAGGTTCACGAGGCGACCGTGCGGCGGGATTGTGTTTTTGCCAAGACCTGGCTGGGCCGGTACATCAGAGAAGGATTATGAATAAGTGGAGTCAAATCAAACAATGCTTCCATCAAGGGCTTGAGCTGGATGATGCCGGGCGCCGCGAACTGTTGGAAGGCCTTCCCGGATCTGCGGAGCGTGACGAAATACTCTCGCTATGGCATTACGCGGATTCGGAGGAGACAGGTTTGGATTTTGAAGGTTTACCCGAACTTACCTTGGACCTTCTTTTCGAAGCCAGGTCTGCCATTTTGCCTCAAAAGGTCGGCCCCTACAGGATTTTGAAGACCTTGGAGGGCGGGGCCATGGCCTCGGTCTATCTGGCGGAACAAGAGGCGCCCATGGAACGTCTTGTCGTCATCAAAATGTTGCCTGCCGGCAAGGAACACGGCGAGCCCATGCAGCGTTTTCTGATGGAGCAGCGACTTCTCGCGCTATTGCGTCACCCCAATGTGGCCACGGTACTGGATCGCGGTCTCGCGCCGGATGGACGCCCCTGGTTCGCAATCGAGTACTTGGAAGGATTGCCACTCACCACCTGGTGTGACCGAAACCAGCTCGGCATTAAGCCGCGGTTGGGTTTGTTCCGCCAGGTCTGTGAGGGCGTCGCCTATGCCCACGGCAAAGGAATTATTCATCGCGACCTAAAACCCGCCAACATTCTGGTTACCGAGGAGGGGGGAAAGGCGGTTCCCAAGATTATAGATTTTGGGATCGCCCACCTGATTGCCGAGGAAGTGAACCACGCCAAGACCCAGGCTGGATCGATTCTTGGTACGCCCGCCTACATGAGCCCGGAGCGGGCGTTGGGCCGTCCCCAGGACACTGCCGATGTGCGTGGGGATATCTATGCTCTGGGCGCCATTCTTTACGAACTGTTAACTGGCGAAACACCTTTAGCCCAGCTTTTTGCTCAAGTTCAAGATACGGAATCCCTATTACGACAGATACGAACCGCGGTCAGGCCCAGACCCTCCGAGTGTTATCAGCGAGACGATTTGGAATCCAGGGCTGCCGCGGAACGGCTAGGCGAAAAGCCACGACCACTCCATCAACAAATCCGTGGCGAATTGGACTGGATCACGGCGAAATCATTAGCATCAGAACTGGACCGGCGGTATCAGTCTGCGGATGCGCTCGCGGCGGATGTCAACCGGTACTTGGCAGGGTTTCCCGTACTCGCGGCACCGCCTAGGGCTGTCTACCAATTTCGCATGTTTCTTCGCCGCCACGCTCGGCTTGCTTGGGTGAGTGTCGCCTTTCTGGCCGTGGTTCTGGTGGGTGGAATTGGGATCACCGCCGCCCTGATTCGGACCGTGGCGGCTGAACGAGAAGCGCTTGCGGCTCTGAGCCGGTACCATACCGTCAATCGTTTTACCCTCGATCTGATTCGTGAGGTCCATCCCTTTCGGCAAGGTCAGAAGGTCACGGGAATCGAGTTGCTGGATCATGCGGCAAACAGTGTGGGGAAGACGTACCGGGGTGAACCCGAGATGGAGGCGTCTACCCGAGAGGTACTCGGGAATGTGTTCAGGGATCTCGGTCGTCTGTCCGAAGCCGCTCGAGAATTTGAGACGGCGCTGCAACTGAGATTGTTGATTGAGACTGAAGATGACCATCAGATCCTGATGACCCAAGCCGCGCTCGCGTATGTCTACCATTTACAGGAGCGCGATGATCTCGCTCGGGACCTATACGAGAGCTGTTGTGCCGAGATGGTTTCACGGTTCGGCAAGGAGGATGCCCGTACCTTGCGGTGTCGCGGAGGGTTGGCCGAGGTTTTGGCCGGGGGCATAGATGAAGAGAGGGCTGCCATATTGTTTAAGGAAGTAATGGCTGCTCAGAAGCGGGTAGGTGGACCCAATAACTACGACACCCTTGCCACGGCCAACAATTATGCCAATCTTTTGATCCGTAGGGGCCAACCCGAGGAGGCCGAGCCCCTTCTCAACCACAAGTACCGCACTTTTGCGAGTCAGTATGGCGAGAACCACCTCCTGACCATTGGTGCCATGAACAGTCTGGCCCGCTTGGATCAAACCATGGGTCGGTTCGACGCGGCCAGGGAAAAATTCACCCGAGTCTGGAGAGATCGCAAAGATCTGCTTGGAGATCAACACCCGGAAACCCTGGGTAGTTTGGGGAACCTATTGCTCATTATGGCCCAAAATGGCCAGGCCAGTGAAGCTGCATCGTTGTTCCGGCAAGAGGAAGGAAACCTTGCTGGTCTCAAACAAAGGAAGGATGCTGTGAGCCTCCGTCTCTTACATAACTTGGGTCATACACTGATGCATGCGGGTGAACTAGAGGATGCGAATGCTGTATTGGAATTGACACTTGCGGGTCGGCGTGAACTTTATGGGAACCGTGATCCGCGTACGCTCTATACTTGGGTCACGTTGGCCGAAAACCACCAAAAAGCTGGACGCGTTCGGGAAGCCGCGAATATGCTCGAAATTGCCGTTAACGAGGCTTCGGTACATCAAAAAACCACGGACAAGGCGTTGTTTGAAGGACTATGGGCACTGGCGCTCGCCGAATTGGGTCAAAAGGAGCGCGCCAAGTTTCTCTTACAATCCTGTCTGCCCGATTTGGAAGCCGTCAATCATGCCATGGTCCCTGTTCTGGTCGAGGCACAGTGTCAACTTGAAAATTAAACTCGATCCTTCGAAGATGGAGTTGGAGGAAACGGTTGTGCTTTTTCTTACTGCATATGCAGATTCGAATCCGTGCCAGTAGCGCCCACTTGGTAAAGAGCTGAAGGAAAAAGCTCGAGCCAAAAGGAAGAAGGAACACCAGCTACTACTCCAATTGGTGAAGCGCTCCAAGCTTGTGAACGATGATGGTTACAGAAGACTGGTGTGGTAGGGATTCTACTGCTCGAGACAATGCGACTTTCAATGGTTGACCTACGCGAAGCGTTTCGGAGTTTTCGGAAAGCCTCGATCTGAGACCCAAACCATCAAGCTGAGGCCTTCTAACAATTTTTCCCCACACTTTAGCGTTTGAGCGTTTATAGCCAGCCAAAATTCCTCCCCACAGTTTGGAGAAGAAGCGTTTATGGCTTTCGGCGCTTTCAGTCTGCAAATTTGGCGTGACAGGCATCAGTCTGTCCAGGAGGCCATGAGGCCGCCGAAGCACAACCTACGCGGGGCGCCTCCCATCCTCGGGATTCGTTGGTGCAGAACAGATACCGAGGTTTTCGCCTTTCTGAATTTTCTCCCCACATATAGCAACTGAATCGTTTATGGCCAGAGGGCGGAAGGCCTTTATGAAAGCTATTCCACCGGGGTGGTTCGGGGAGGTCGAAAAGGGGTGTTGGAAGGCGTTCAAAATCGATCAAAAACGGCCAAAAACACATCAAAATCCACTAGTTTTCAAAAATGAGCGACCGAAGAAACCCGTTGGAACAAGTGAGTTCAGGCTAGTTTCCACATCATCAAACCGTTGTGAATTTACTTTGCGGGAGAATCCTTAGAAAAGGGGCGGCGGAGGAAGGTGAAGCCATGAGCCATTACCAGTCCCCAGGCGTCTACATCCAGGAAACCGATTACAGCTTCTACGTCAAACAGATCTCCACATCGGCCTGTGGCATGGTCGGCGTTTCCGAACGTGGGCCCATCAACCAGATCGAGCTGGTCACCAGTTGGGAGCAGTTCGTCCAGAAATACGGGAGTTATACACCCGCCGGGTATTTGGCCTATGCCGCACGGGCCTTCTTCGACAATGGCGGCCGCGTCCTCTATGTGAACCGGGTGGGGCACCTAGCCGATCCCACCGATCGGGACAGCCTGACCGCGATGCGGGCCGCCTGTGTGTTGCGGGGCCGATTGTCCATATCCGCGACGATCCAGTTCGGAACCGAGGGTGACAACCAG
>JBGTRP010000359.1:0-7403 GCA_041940685.1 Acanthopleuribacteraceae bacterium | reverse complement strand
AACGGCAATAGTTTCATGCAAATTTCCGGGGCGAACGCGCTTTTGCGGCCCACCGGCAACGTGGTCCCCGTGGAACTGATGAACTTCAACATCGAATAATTAACCACCGAACCGCATCGGTTGGAAGGGGAAGCGACCGAAATCGCTTCCCCTTTTTTTCTTTTCTGGCCCGGTCGCCCACTTATTCTCCGCTGTCCAGGATGTTCAGGTCGAGCTCGGCGGAAAGCTCGGCGAGAACCTGTTGTTGGACCTCGCGGGTTCGCCGGTTACCCAACTGGTTTGCAACCTGTTTTTTGGCCTGCTCATAACTCATGGGGCGCGAGGGGCGCTTATCGACCAACTTAACGATCCAAAAGGTCGCATCGCGCAGCAGGGATTCCTGTTGCTGGATCAGCTCACTGATTTCTCCGGGTTGGAGGTTGACCACGGTACCCAGCACATTGGGGCCGAAGGAAGCGATCTGCTGCCGGGAAAGCCAGCCCATGGAACCACCATCAGCGGCGGAGGGTAACCCGGAAAAACGAGCGGCGGCTTCTTCTAGCGGCAAACGGCCAGCGCGGATTTCCGCGAGGATTTTCTCGGCTTGGTAATACCGATCCCGGACCTCGGATGGTTCGGCCCGCATGGCGATCGCGACAAGCTTAAATTGCTCGGGGAATTTGAACAGATCTTGATTGGCTTCATAAAATTCGCGGATTTCCAATTCTCGAAACGGTACAAAGCGGGCCTTCACACGTTCCTTGAGCTCGAAATTCGCCAAGATGGCCAAACGCCGCCAATGCATTGTGGCTCTCCATTGAGCGTCGTCGAGACCGAGCTCTCGCGCCCTCGCCGCGGCCCCCATCTGTTCAGCCCAATCTTCGAGGGTGGTTTGCAAACGCGCCGGAGACATTTTCGATGGATCCTGCCGGGTATCCTTCTGGCTCAGCAGCGCACGCGCCTCCGCGGCAGAAAAACGCCGTCCATCAGGAAGGACCAATGGATAAGGCTCAGGAGATGCGGACGCCTCCCCAAAAGCGGACACATCGATTTCAGCCTCGCGCAAAATGTCCTCGCGCAAGGATTGCAGTTTCTTTTCCATTTCGGCCTTGCGGAATTTAGCGGTTAGGTTGGCGCGGATCTTTTCATCGGAGGGACGATGTTCCTCGGCTATCTCCTCACAACGCAGCAGGGTGAGCCAGCCCTCGGTCTCCAGAACCGGGCTCAACTCTCCCGGATGTAGTTCCATGGCAACCGCCTCCACGGCCGGTTCTAATTGGCCCGGACGAATGAAGCCCATGTATCCCTTGTGGAACCTGGTTTGTGATTCGGACTCGGCCTCCACCATGCGCTCGAAATCGGCGCCGTCCAGCAATTCCCGCCGGATCTCCTCCATTTGGGCGCGCAACGCGGCTTTCTCTTCCCTGGTTCCCTTTGCCAGGCGTTTAGAAATATTGCGAAGCCGGACCCGGCGCGGGAGCGTAAACTTATCCCGCCGTTGGACCAAGGCCCGTTCGATCTCTCGCGGGTCGATCTCCACCTCCGCGGCAAGCCGACGCTTTAGCTCACGAGCGAGAAGCTCTGTTTCCAGGTCCAGAAGCGCCATTTTCAAATGAGGCTCGGTTACCGCCTCATTTTCCCTGGATGCGGCCAAGGTTTTGTTGATGGCGATAGTCTGGAGGGCCCTCGATCTTTGGTTTTTATCCGGTTCCCGGCCAATGCTGAGCTTCCAGGCATTGTACTCTTCTTCGGTAATGGCCCCACCTCGATAGGTAGCCAAAACCCCGTCGGCGGGCGCACCTTCCCGGCAGCTCCACGCGAGGAGGAAAAAAATTGGCAAAAAGCGCCCGATCCGGGTTGGCTTCATGGATTATGCTCCTGGTGCTAGGCGTTTCATTGGCGGAGGCTCGGGGGCCGGGAAATTAAGGGAATCAGGGTCTTTACACGCCCCTTGAAGAGGGGTTGATTTGTGTACAGCCGGGGGACGACTGGCATTCTCAGGATTGCTGAATCGGCGGGGCCACGACTGTTCCGTTTCGCCGGGAATTGTAGCATCTTTCCCTATCTCCACGCGTTTCCCGGATGGGTATATGCCGGGGAAAATGACTTGGCATCGGACAATTGGAGTGGGGCCCGGTTGTCCCTCCTGTTTCCGCACCAGGTTTGATCTGTTGAAATCGAGGGGGGCACGTAGGAAAATGGGTTGGATTTCAATTCTCCAATTATGTCTGAGGCTATGAAAACAGATTTTCCATTGTGCTTATTGATGTTCTTGGCGCTTCTGACTTGCGCTCCCGGCCAGGAGGGATCGAAGCCCCGGACCGCCGTTTCCGACGCCTCCTGGTTTGAGGATCGGGCCGCATCCGCCGGGCTCCGGTTCCAACATGAAAATGGAAAAACCGGCGCCTATTATTACTTCGAGATGGTGGGCGCCGGCTGCGCCTTGTTCGACTTTGACAATGACGGCGATCTGGACCTTTACATGGTGCAGGGGCAACATCATGATGTATTAACAGGAAGACCCGATGTCGCGGGTGTTGAGCCGCTAAGAGACCGGCTTTTCCGCAACGACTTGGAATCCGGTGAGGAGGGTACGAGCAAGCTTCGATTCACGGATATCACCGAACAGAGTGGCATCCGGGCTTTGGGTTACGGCATGGGCGTGGCCACGGGAGATTTTGACAATGATGGCTGGGTCGATCTTTACATCACCAATTTCGGCCCCAACCAATTGTGGCGCAACAATGGCGACGGCAGTTTTTCGGATGTGACCGAGCCCAGCGGCACGAGGGACGCTCTCTGGAGCACGAGCGCCGCATTCGTGGATTACGACCGCGATGGCTGGCTCGACCTCTACGTGGTCAATTACCTCGACTACAACCTGGGCAATCAATCATCCTGCTACCGCCCCAATGGTCTTTTGGAATATTGCGGGCCGGAAAATTACAATGGCGTTGCCGATCGGCTGTTTCACAACAATGGCGACGGCAGCTTCACCGACGTAACCGTTGCGGCGGGGATGGGCGAGGCAAAGGGAAGCGGCCTCGGAGTGGTCAGCGCGGATTTTAACGGAGATGGGTGGCTCGATCTCTACATTGCCAACGACTTAATGCCCAATTTCCTGTGGATCAACAAAGAGGGACAGGGGTTTCGCAACCAGGCTCTTGCCGGCGGTTGCGCGTTGAATTCCGAGGGCAACGCCGAGGCAAGCATGGGCGTGGACGCGGGGGACATCGACAATGACGGCGACGAAGACCTGTTCATGACCCATCTGGACAATGAAACCAACACCCTGTACCAGAATTTGGGCGGCGGCTTTTTTCAGGACATCAGCTTCCCCGCGCGCCTTGGTTCCTCAAGCTTGGGTTACACCGGTTTCGGCACCGCCATGATCGATTTCGACAATGACGGGTGGCTGGACATCGCGGCGGTCAATGGAGCGGTGACCGCGGTGGAGACCCTGGTCAACCAAAACGATCCCTATCCCTATCACCAAAAGAACCAGTTGTGGCGGAACCTGGGCAACAGCCGTTTCGCCGAGGTGAGCGGGGAGGCGGGCGAGGCCTTTTCCCTTTCGGAAATCAGTCGGGGCTTGGCCGTCGGGGACGTGGATAACGATGGCGATGCCGACCTGGTGGTGGCCAACGATCACGGGCCGGTCCGCCTGCTGATCAACCAAATCGGCCAAAACCATCATTGGCTGGGAATCCGCTGCTTAGGAGCGACGGCGCCCAGGGACATGCTAGGCGCACGGGTCGGCGTGGTGCGCGAGGGAAGGCCCGTGTTGTGGCGGCGCGTCCGCGCCGACGCCAGCTATGCCTCGGCTAATGATCCGCGCGTGCTGGTGGGTCTTGGCGGGACAACGGAGGTGGAACGCGTCATTGTCCATTGGCCCAGCGGAAAACGAGAATCCTGGAGCGTACATGGGATCGACCAATACATCACCCTGGCGGAGGGGAGCGGCATTGAAATCGCCGAGAGCGGGGAGCCCGACCATGCGCCAAATTAATCGCCCGCATTTGGCGATTTGCTGGATCGCGTTCCTGGGCCTGCTGGCCTGTTCCGATTCCAAGCCACGCAGAAACCAGCCCCTGCAACACGTTGAACCGCCCGGCTCCTTTGCCCAGTACGACCCGGTGGCGCGCGAACAGTTCGAGCCTCGCTATCAACAACTCCAGATGCTGCTGGCTCAAAGCGAACCCGATCCCCGTGAGCTTGGCCAAGCCTTCGGTAGGTTGGGCATGTGGTTTCACACCTATCTCGGCGAGCAATCCGCGCGGAAATGCTATGCGAACGCCCACTCTCTGGATCCTTTCGAGCGGCGCTGGCCTTATTATCTCGGTCAGCTCTGCTTTGAGCGCGGGGAATATCGGCAAGCGAGAGCCTACTTCAAAACCGCCCTGCGCCTCAAGCTCGATGATGTTCCTATTTTGGTGAGGCTCGGGGACTTGGAACGCGCCGACCAACGCCTGGATGAAGCCGCCAGGTATTATCACAAGGCGCTGGAGAACCAACCCAATTGTGTGCCGGCCCTGCTTGGGCTGGGACGCCTCGAGTTGGAGCAACGGGCATGGGGGCGGGCGGCGCGCATATTCGAGAAGGCGCTTCTGTTACAACCAAAGGTGAGTGAAGCGCACTATTGCCTGGGCCTTGCCTATCAGGCCCTGGGCCAGTCCGACAAGGCCGAACGGCATTTATCCCGCGCCGCTGTGGCCAACAAGAACAGGGTTCGGCCCGCGATGCAGGATCCTCTCAACAGGGAGCGGAAGCAGATCTTTGACGGCGGGAAATTTCATTTCGACAACGGCGTTGCGGCCATGCAACAGCAGCGCTTTCAGCAAGCTGCCGACCATTTTGAAAAGGCTGTTGCCATCTATCCAGAACGAAGCCTGTACCGCATCCATTTGGGCAGGGCGTTCCTGAATCTGGGCCGAATCACCCAAGCCGCCGACCAGTTTCGAGAGGTGCTGGCGTTAGAACCCGACAACAGCTTCGCCCATCATCATATGGGATACGGGTACCAGGTCCTCGGCGATGCGGCTTCAGCCGAAAGACACTACGCCGCGGCCCTGAACGCCAACCCACTGGATTTCGAGGTGATTCACCGGCTTTGTCTTTTGTTGCTGGAAAGCGCCCGTCTGGAAGAGGGCCTTCCCTATCTCGACCACTACCTAGCGGAGAATCCCAATCACCTGGCCGCCCGGACATTCCGGAGCATCGTCTGCTTGCGAGCGGGACTTTGGGTTGAAGTTTCCCAACAAATCGTCCGGGACACCCAAAAATTTCCCATGCATGCTCAATTGCGAACTTTGCATGCCCGCATCCTGGCAGCGGCGCCGGAGAGCGCGTCTCGCGACGGGGCTCGTGCCTTGCAATTGGCACAGACCTCTTTCGAACAGGAGGGGAGCATTACCGCCGCGGAAACCCTGGCCATGGCTCACGCGGAGTTGGGTGATTTTCAGGAGGCGATCCGTTGGCAGGCCCATGTGGTTGCCCAACTAGAAGCCAAAAGCGAACCAATGCGGATTGCCCGAAAGCGGTTGCGGCTCTATCGTCGGGATTCTGCCTGCAAACAGCCCTGGGACTCGGATGAGACGTATTTGAGCCGCCCCCGAATTGGGCCTCCGCCGAGGCCTTGATTTCAAGGTTGGGACGCTTCGCCATTCAGCTCCGGAAATTCAGGTACGGCCTCCGAGATGCGATCCTTGTAAAACCGAAACCCGGCTTGAGCCAGCGCCTCCTCGGCAATGGCCTCATAAATGATTTGCGAATTGCTGGCCAGGTATTGGTTGAGAACGGCATCGTAGACCACGGAAAAAGGCCGGGCTTGCGGTTCCTTTTTTGACTCGACCTTTAGCAATACGAGCTCGGCCCCGGTGTTATAGGGAAATGAATGTTCGCCGGGTTTCAGGCTGAAGGCCAGCTTCGCGGCGAATGGGTCCTTCATCGCAAGTTGATTCGCATTGACCAAGCCCAAATCCTCCAGCTCCATCTCCAATTCCTCGGCAACCGATATAAGATCGAGGGAGCCGTGGTCCAGACTTTGTTTCGCTTGTTCCAGCCGGGCCATGATGCTGGCGGCGTCTGGACCGATTTTCTTGGCTAACCTCACCAGGCGAACCTCCGCCTGACTGCTGAATCGCATGTGGTTGTGTTCATAATAATCGCGCAGTAACAGTGGATCCTTTTCCACATGAAACACCATTTTCTTTCGCAGGGCCCGTCTGTACAGCTCTTGGTCCACGGCTCTTTCGAACCTGCTTGCCAACATCTCATCGTCCGGCAGACCCTGCTCCCGCATATGCTGAAAAATGAATTCGCGGTTCTTTATTCTTTGAAAAAGCAGGCTCGGGGTGGTTCTGAACGCTTGCGGCCCTTGAACCTGTTGATTGGCCAACATTTGGCTGAATTTGCCGAGAGAAAGCTCGTAATCGCCCAGGCGCAATAGGGGCGCCGAAACATCGCCGGCCTTCATGATGGCGGCCAGTTCTGTCGGTTCGGGAATAAAGCTATCCGAGGGCGGGTCAATGGCGGCCACGAGCTCGACCAATTTTTTACCGCCCCGCTCAGCCTCCAAATGGCGATAAATCAGGAGGCGGACCTCTTCAAACTCATGGGATTGGGCCGGAAGGTTGTGCTCCGTATAAAAAAGATGGACGCCGTCCTTGGTGACCACCGGTTCACTGGGCGCCCGTTCTTCCAGTGAAAAAAGCAAGACATCCAATTCAGGAGACAACTGGCCCTGGTCGATAAAGCCCAGGGATCCTTTTCGGTGACGGGATTCGGAATCGGAATGTTTTTCCGCGAGTTGCGGAAAGCTTTCCCCTTCCAGTACTCTTTTCTTAATTTCAAGCAATTGGCCAACCAGTTCTTCTTCACCGACACCGTCCCGGAAGCGTTTGAAGATGTGATAGGCGAGCCGCCGCGCCTTTCTTTGGAACAGACGCTCGTTCGCCTCATAAAAAGCGCGTACGTCCTCCAGGGTAATCGGGGGTTCTTCTCCAAGGGTTTGGCCGATAAAGTAATCGACGTATATTTTGCGCTGAATGTCTCTTTTCGCGGCCAAAAAAGCGGGGGTCTGGTCCGTTCCATCGAGGCGCGCGGCTTCGATCAAAATCTTCTCAAACGCCAGCTTGCGGGCTATTTTTTCAAACCAAACGGCCGGTTCCAAGTCCGGCCGCAGCCGCTGCCCGGGCGGTAACTCCAATATCGCCGCATCGATGTCGTCGCGAGTGAGCGCGCCGCCCTCATATTGGGCCAAAATATTGGGATCTTGCGCCTTCTTCGGTCCTACTTGCCCGCCGCAAGCCAGGGTTAGAGCCACGGTGACCAAAGCCGTCCATCTTATCTGGGGGGCCATTTCGCCTCCAAAATTTGCTTGCTCAATCGCGCCAATTCGTGATCGGGCGCCAATCGCTGAAGCG
>JBGTRP010000358.1:0-7425 GCA_041940685.1 Acanthopleuribacteraceae bacterium | reverse complement strand
TGGAATCCACTTAAATTCAAGCACTTATAAAAAAACGTAAAATTATGTTTGACAAAGTGTAAAGGATTTGTAAAATAAGGCTTTACAATTGGATTACGATCTTGTTTCATCGATCGATCACCATCCCAAATGTAAATCCATCACGGCATCTTCTTGGAGGAAGAAATGAGACTGAAACTGCCTCAGATACTGGCCCTCGCGGCCATCGCGTTCGCGAGCCTGGCCTGGGCCGGCGAGCTTCGCGCGCCCAGCAAAGAAACGGAGCGCTTCGAACGGAAATCCAAAATCGATCCTCGGGTCTTGGCCGAATTCGACGAGATTCGGACCAATCTCGAGCTGAAGACCGATAGTGAAATCAAACCCGGCAGCACAAAAGACGTTCGGGTGATCATCAATCTGACCACCAACTCGGAGTCGGTTACCTTTGCCAATGCCGGCAGGGTTTCGGACCCGGTGGCCGCGGTTAAGAACTCGGTAGCCCAGGCCCAAAATGAATTTTTCACGGTGCTCAACGACATTTTTGACTCGCGCACCCTGGGCCCCAACGGCTCCATGGAAATCATCAATACCCTTTCTCTGAACTACGGGGTGGTCGCGCTGATTCGCGACGAGGGCCTGCTGGACCAGTTGACCGCGCTTGAGGAAGTCGCCTACATCGAATACGACAAACTGAATCAACTGTACACGGTGCAGGGGCGCGCCCTGGTGGGCTCCGATGTCGCCGCGGCCAACGGCCACACCGGCGACGGCATCGGCGTGGCGGTGATCGACTCCCATTACGACCTTCTCCATTCCGAGCTCGGCGGCTCCACCTCGCTGCCCAACGGCGTGGTCTATGGCGGCCAGAACTTTTCCGATCCGGGAACCTCCATTCACTCCCAGAATTTCAACGATTGCTACCACGGCACCGGCACCGCCTCCATCGTGCGGCGCTATGCCCCGGACGTGGACCTTTACTGCCACACGGTTTTCCCCAATGCCTTCGACAGCGTGATCGCGGAATCGATTAACTGGTGTATCACCAACAAAAACGGGGTGAACGGCGGCGCGCCCATCAAAATCATCAGCATGTCCCTGGGTGGCGGCCGCAATTTCAGCGAGTGTAACTCGGGCACCATGCACACGGCGGCCGGCAACGCCCTGGCCAATGGCATTTTGGTCTTCGCGGCCTCCGGAAACGACGGCTGGACCGATTCCATGGGTTCGCCGGCTTGCTCCAACAACGTGATTTCGGTTGGTTCGGTTTGGGATGAGAACGGCGCGGCCTATTCGCCCTTCCCCCCGGCCAACTGCAGCGACAGCAACCGCCTGGTCAATGAACGCACCTGCTATTCGGACACCGCGTCCTTCCTGGATATTTACGCGCCCTCCGAGGAAGTGATGTGCGCCCAATGCGGCGGCGGCACCTGGGCCTTGGGCGGCACCTCCTCGGCCTGTCCGGCAGCGGCCGGCATGACGGCCCAGTTTCTGGAAGCCGAACCCAGCTATGCGGGCAACAAAAGCGCGCTGGTAAGCCAGTATCAGAGTACCGGCGTTTCGGTTGTTGGCGATAGCTCCAAGCGGCGCATCGATCTGGACGCGGCTATCGGGGGTGGTTCCTCCGGTCCGACGGAACTCAGCAACGGCGTGCCGGTCAGCTCGGTCAGCGGCGGCTCCGGCAGTGAACAGCACTGGTTCATCCAGGTCCCCTCGGGCGCCACCAACCTGGTGATCTCGATCAGCGGCGGCTCCGGCGATGCCGATCTCTACACCCGCCTCGGCTCCCAAGCCACACAGTCTACCTACAACTGCCGGCCCTATCTGTCGGGCAATAACGAGACCTGCACCGAGGCCAGCCCCGCCGCGGGTGCCTGGTATGTGATGCTGCACGGTTATTCCGCCTATTCCGGCGTCACCCTAACCGCCAGCTACACCACGGGCAGCAGCAACAACCCGCCGACCGCTTCCTTCACCAGCAGCGTCTCCAACCTGACCGCGAGCTTTACCGATACCAGCACGGATTCCGACGGCTCCATCGTCAGCCGCTCCTGGACCTTTGGCGACGGCGGCACCTCCAGCGCCACCAATCCTTCTCATACCTACGCTTCGGCCGGCACCTACACCGTCAACCTGACGGTGACCGACGATGACGGCGCCACGGATTCAACCTCCGCTTCGGTGACTGTGACCGCGCCGCCGAGCGGGCCCATCGAAATCACCAACGGCCAGACGGTTACCGGACTCTCGGCGAGCACGGGCGACTGGCTGCACTACTACATCAGCGTTCCCTCGGGCGCGTCCAACCTGGTGATGTCGATCAGCGGCGGTTCCGGCGATGCGGATCTGTATACACGTTTCGGCGCCCAGCCCACCACCTCCACCTACGATTGCCGCCCCTACAAGGCGGGCAATACGGAGGAATGCACGGTCGCCAGCCCCTCCGCGGGCGATTACTACATCGGCATTCGCGCCTACAGCGGTTTCTCGGGCCTGAGCCTGACCGCGAGCTTCACCGAGCCCAGCAGCGGCAACTGCACCAACGGCTCCCTGAGCGGAACGGGTGACGCGGATAACTTCGCCT
Source organism: Acanthopleuribacteraceae bacterium (assembly GCA_041940685.1). Lineage (GTDB taxonomy): Bacteria > Acidobacteriota > Holophagae > Acanthopleuribacterales > Acanthopleuribacteraceae > JBGTRP01. The sequence goes on along the minus strand of JBGTRP010000358.1, from coordinate 4,865 downwards.
ACTACTACAGCGCGGGCAGCGGCGTCCACGCGGCGACCCTGACCGGTCCCGGCGGAACGGACTTCGACCTCTACCTGCAGAAGTGGAACGGCAGCAGTTGGGCCAACGTGGCCAGCTCGACCTCCGCTTCTTCCAACGAATCCATCAACTACAACGGCACCGCCGGCTACCACCGGTGGCGCGTGTACTCCTACAGCGGCAGCGGGAGCTATACCCTCTGCGAAAGCCATCCCTAGCCCCAATCTCAGGGAAATCAGGGCCGCGTTCCTTCCCCGGGGGCGCGGCCCCTTTTTATTGTGCGCGTCGAGACTTTAGATTGCGAAACTTTTGGCCACAATGACCCGCTGCTCAGTGGAGTTAGTGTTCAATTTTTTAAGTGGCGATTGTCCTGGAAGAGTTGGACTATCGGGCTTCTCTTCAACTTCGCGGGGCGGTATTGAAACCGTTCACTGCCCGGGCGCAGGAGCCCCATATCCTTTGGAACCCAGCGATGTCCGCGGCCGGTAACCCCTCATTCAGTCGGTGCGGGCGTCGGGGCTTTCATTTAGCGAGACCAACGTCCGATATTCCCTAGCGAACGCCGGGAGCCCCGGTCCCTGATCCGTTTAAACCGGACCGCGATCAGGACGGGGCGCTTGACTCGGTTCCGAAGTCATGCCGAGCCGGTTGGTTCCGTTCCCAAATCCGCACCGTCAAAAAAACGCTCGCATTGCCGTTGGTAGGCTTGAACCAGCGGCTTCGGCAGGTCTCGCGCGCCGCCGTTCGCCGCACCCTTGCGCAGAAAGCGGTTGAGCTTCATGCCCCGCGCGTACAAGCCGCCCATGGCCCATTCGAACTTGGCCTCATGGCGTTTCATGAAGGCAAAGCCGCAACGCTCCAGGATTCTAGGCATTTCATGCTCTACAGAGTCCAGGTTCAGAAAGGTTTGAATTTTGCGGATTTGACCTGGCAGATCTTGGATCAAATCCTCGAAATGCAACACCAACACATTGGGATGCTCGCGGTAGGCATGGGCCTCCCTGAGGTGGCGAAACCAGTGCTGGCCGGAAATTCCCGTGCGTACAAACGCCTCGAAAAAGGCTTCAAAAGGTTCCCGACTCCCGTGGTAGGCGCAGAAATGATGGTAGTAGGAGCGGGCCACGTCCATGCCGTTACGCGCCACGTAAATGAAACGGGCCCGAGGATGGTAGATTCGTTTGAGGGATAGGTGGGTTTTGAAGACCCGCGGCGAAGGCAAGTCCTCGAAGGGTTTGGCCGCCTCGATCAGGTCTACCTCGAAAAACGGCGAAAAGCGGCGTATATGCGGCAACTCCTCCATGCGACCATCGGTTAGCAATTGAAAAAGGATCATTTGCAGCCAGGTGGTTCCCGATTTGGGGTAGGTGACAATGAAGATGTCGTCCGGCCGGGCGGTGAATTGCCGGTATGCGCGGCGCCAGCGCAGGCCCTGGTAACAGCGGCCGGACACGAGGGCCAGGGGCATCATCGCGGTCTCCAGGACCGCGAGCCCAGCTCCTGCAGCTCGAATGAAAAGGGAGCGGTTCGGCGTACCTGGTTTCATGATTCCTCGATATCCGCGCTCGTGGGCGGTGCTGATGGAAACTGCAATATGGCAACGGGTTACAGGTCTCGGATTTTCTCGATCAGGCGGCGATCCCGTTTGGTGGGGCGGCCCTTGTTTCTGGGGTTTTTCTTTTCCATATCGCGATAGACGCGCAAGAGTTCGCGCATTTCCGGCTTCAGATCGGGGTCCTCGGTAACGCGGTACTGCTCGCGCGCTATCGGCGCGCCCACGCGCTTTTCAATCAAGCCGGTCACCGTGTATTTCAGGGTCCGGCCCTCCGCCTTGTAAACAATTTCATCGCCCAGATGGACCATGCGATGCGCTTTGACCGCGTGGCCGTCGATTTTGACGCGCCCACCCGCGATCGCCTTGGCCGCCAGGCTGCGTGACTTGAAAATGCGCACCGCGAACAGCCAACGATCCAACCGGACCGCTTCCAGTTCCGTGTTATGGCTCATGGGATTCCTCTCGTTCTCCCGTCTGATGTCCGTCCGCCATTGAAGTATACGGGGGTTTTGGCGATCTTATTATAAAATAGCGGGCCGGGGAGTTGCCTGCCAAGCGCGTGGTCCAGCTTGACAGGAAATCTGAGCCCGTCTATGGTATCTGGTTTCTCGATGGCGGTGGTCTTGGCTTTTTTCCAGGCCGGTTCCCAATCCACCGTTTCCGCCAGGTAAATGTTCGCCCCGCGGTGTACGCTTCGTGGAAGAGCACGCCTTCCGAACGGCTCCAAAGCGCCTGACTCGACCAGCAGGAGGGTTTCCTTGTGCCCATCAGCCCATCTTTCCCAGCGTCTTGCCGATGTCGCCGATTTGCAGTCGCATCCTCAATGGCGGGAACTGGTCCAAATCGTAACCGGAGAGAGCAGCCTGAGCAGCGCCGGCTACCCCTTCATTTGCGGCGCCAGCTTCCGCCTGTTCACCGAGAAGGTGCCGCATCTGTTTCATGAGGGCCAGGCCATTTTGGATTGGCTGGAACTCCTCGAAGGGATCGTCGGGGACTGGAAAAACCTCGAAGAGGAAGATCGGGCCGCCATGGCCCGGTCCACCAAGGTCATCCGCAACATGGTGTATACGGCCGCGATCACGGCGCCGTCCGATCTCTGGCTGTTGCGTCAGGTGATCTCCGTTCACAAAAGCATGGGGCTACTGGAACCCTTCGTGCGCGGAGAATCCCTGTCGGCCCGGGCCTTTGCGGAGGAACGCGGCCTAAACGGGGAACAACTCTCCCTGGATTGGCATTTCCTGCACGCCCGTGGGTATTTGGAGAAATCCGGAGATGCCTTCAAGGCCAAGAACGACCCCGCGCTACTCGATGTGCTGAAGCGGACGCCCGTACTGGAAGAAACCGACCGGGTGAATTGGGTGCGCCGCTGGCTGGATTGGTTCGCGATGAGCGAAACCTCGGACTCCGAAGACCGGCAACTGGAGCAGTGGCTCCATTTCGAGGCCGAACCCCGGGTTCCGGAGATCCGCTGGTTCGCCAACCGCTACCAGCTCGAATTGGGTTACCGGCTGCTGCCGCTGGCGTTGTCGTTGCGCGCGCTTGAGATGACCTCCACGCTCAAGCGAGGCGTGTCCCTTCGCGAACAAATGCCCCGCTGGTTGGATGGGGTCGGCGTGCTATTCGAACATGCGGGCTTGATTCGGGATGGCGAGGTCACCGGATTGGGCGCGCGCGTGTTTCAAAGGGGCCCAGGACCTTTTGGCATTATTGGCGCCTACTATCCCTATCTGAACGCGCTGGAGCGCAAGCTCACCGCGGACACGACCGATTTTTGGGTAAATCGGGGCGAAAATGTGGCCGCCAGTCAGGATGCGAATCGCAAAACCTTCCTGGCGGCCAATGATGCCTTGGACGCCTTTTGCAAGCGGACCGGGTTTCGCTACCGGGTTTTCGTCGAGCATGCCGTGGGCAAGGGCGAGGCGACCCGTCAGCGTTTCGAGCGGGACGGCGAGGCGGATGTGCGGTATTTCGGCGCGGACCTTGAGGATGCGGCCATTAACGAGGCCATCGAGAACCAGCGCAAGGGCGTTCTTCCCGGCAACATGCAATTCATCCGTTCCGCGGATATCGGTCATCCCGAAAAGGTGATTCACTTTTTTGAGGAGCGGGGTCTTTCCACGCATGGTGCCATTATGATGGTGGGCAATGGCTTTCATGAGATTCGCGACCAGACCAACGAAAAAATGATCGCGGTGTTCAAAGGCTACCAGGAGGCGGGTTTTCTGCTGATTTTTACCGAGGAAACCGCACTCAGCGACAAGGACCTGCTCAACACGGCGTGGAACACCTACCATGCCGGGTTTCGCTATGTGCATGAGCTCTCGGGCCAGGGACTTCGGCCTTCCTGGGATTCGGAACGGGCGCGCGGCGTGTGGGGTTGGCGCAAATGCGCCCGTATGGCCTGCTATGAGGTGTTGGACGAGTTTACAAGGAACACCCGCACCATCTATCCTTTCAAAAAGCCCTTCAAACGCAATCCCTCCATCAGCGTCACCTACTTCTGTGTGCCCAAGTCGATCGCGGACGCTTTACGGTCATCCTAGAGCCTTTATCTGTTTGGTCTTAAACAACTCCCCGCAATAGGGGAATGGTTTGGGGCCAGGCCATTCTGTTTTCCCATCCGCGAAGATCCGTGTGAAACCACGGATAACACCTTTTATCGAGAAGTGGAAAAACGATCCGCGGAAAAAGAACCGGTAAACAAAGAAGCGAAAGGATGATGGGCTTCGCCTGGTGATCAATCTGAACCAGGCTGATAAAGTCGATTCAAACCAAGGTTCCACTTACCGGAAATGATTGGGAAGTATATGCATCAAAGGAAAAAAACCTGGATAGATGGCTTCCTGTTCTTGCCGGTTCTTGTTTGATTGGCCATGGGCGGGCGCCAGTTCTCAACCCGAGGAGTGGAACTCGGGATGGGCAAGGAACCATTCGATAAATTGGGGGACGCCCTGCCGTAGGGTGGTGGTGGGCTCGAAGCCCAGCCTGGAGTTCGCCTGGCGAATATCGGCCCAGGTTTCCTTCACGTCGCCGGGCTGCATGGGAAGCAGCACGCGCTCGGCTTTCTTGCCCAGGATTGTTTCGATCAGGTCGATCAACAGCTCCAGCTTCTCGCTACGGTGGTTGCCCAGGTTGAAGACCTCGTAGGGTTCGGGATCCTTTAGGAAAAGGCTCGCCTTGATGCCGGCCACGATGTCGTCGATATAGGTAAAGTCGCGGTACATATCGCCGCGGTTGAATACCTTGATGGGCCGGTTCTTGAGGATGGCGTCGGTGAACAGCCACATGGCCATGT
>JBGTRP010000357.1:0-7431 GCA_041940685.1 Acanthopleuribacteraceae bacterium | reverse complement strand
CATTGCGGTCGGATCGGAGGTGCTGCTGACCTTCGGACCCTTGGGATTTCTGTTGTTTCCCCAAGATATGGGCGCCAACCTCCTTTTTGCCATCTTTTTTTGGGCGACCTTGCATCTCCTCTTCGTTGCCTTATGGGGCCAGGCCATCTTCCGGGTCCGTCGGGAGGCAAGCATCTGGCTCAAGCTCGGGTGTTGTTTGGCGGCATTCTTGTTAGTGGGGATCACACAACGCGGTGATCTGCTGGTCTTTTGCAACCTGCTGCTCGTGCTTTTGTTCGAAGAGACTGGAAAAAGGCACTATGGCCTCGGCGCATGCCTGATCGTGGCTTTCAGCCTGATGATGAAACCCGGCTACGGCGCGATCTGTCTGGGTACTCTACTTTCCGCGGGGGTGGTTTCGGCGGTTACCCTTCGCAATTGGAGGCGGTTGGCAACCTACGCGTCACTGCTCGCGGTGACCAGTCTTTTTTTTATGGTGTTATGGTCAATCGTTAACGGCGGACCCCGTGGGATTGGTATATTTTTCATAGCCACCATGCATTTTTCCTCGGGCTTTTCCTCGGCCATGTCCATGACGGCGGAAACGGGTTGGTTTTGGTTGATTTTGAGTGGCTTTTTATTCTTGGCGGGGCTTTTGTTTTCACGAGATAGAGAGCTCAATTTTTCGGTGCTTATCTTTTTGCTGCCGCTATTTGCCTGGTTCAAATACACGTTTAGCCGGGCCGATCATGTGCCGTTATTTCTCGACCTGGTGCTCATCATGCTTGTGTTTTTGATAGCATTCGCCAAATCTTTGCGAACCCTTGGGGTGATGGCGATAACCGCCGGGATTGTGTTTTGGACCTGCTCGCGCGCATTTGCAGACTATCCGTGGGAATCCGTGCGTTCCTACTCCGCCTTTTCTAAAATAGGAGGCCTTTGGGATCTAGACGGTTGGCGAAACCTGAACACCATCGCGTTTCAATTTTCTGAATATAGGGCTCATTTAGAAGAACAATCGCAAGAATCCTTGCGGCCCCAAACTTTGACCCCTGATTTGATGGAGAGAATCGGGAATGCGAAGGTAGACGTCTACCCGTGGGAAACCTCATATATGATTCAAAACGACCTACAATGGCGGCCGAGGCCCGTGTTTCAATCCTATTCCGCCTACACCCCCTGGCTTGATGAGCGCAATCGGGCGTTTTTTGCGAGTAGGAAGGCTCCTGACTATTTGCTTTGGCATGCCCGGGAGTTGGTAAGTATTGATGGTCGCTATTTGCTTAACGATGAGCCGCGGACCCTATTTCAAATTTTGAGAACCTATCAGGTTGATCGGGAAAATCCTCGTGGGCCCTTGCTGATGAAAAAGGTGGAAAAGCCTTTGTTTTCTGGATGGGAGGAAATGGGGAGTGTCCAAGCCGATTGGAATTCCTGGATTTCGGTACCTCCCAATCAAGACGGCATGATCCGGGCGAAGGCTCGGTTTCGGCGCACGACCTTGGGGAAGCTCTCCAAGTTCCTTTACAAAGAAGGGCCCGTGTATATTGAGTATGAAACCGAGGACAAAGAGGTGAAGAAACATCGCCTGGTCATTGAGAATGCATCCTCGGGTGTGTGGGCATCCCCCTATGTCTTGGAGCTAAAGTCGGTACATGTGAATGAAGTCCCCCCTTTAAATGAAAATTTGGCGAATGAAATGATCCACTTATTTATCGACAGGCTTAGCACAGAAAATGGGATGTTTGAATTATTAGGCTGGGGATTGCTTCCGGATCAGGTTGCCTTTGATTCCCGAATGAGGGTCCTGTTCGCCGATAACGGGTCCTCGCGTTGGTTCGAAGTTGAACCGGAACGCCTGGTGAGGCCAGATGTTGCGGCTCAATATGGCGATCCGCGGATGAAAGATAGTGGTTTTCAACTAAACATTCCCTTTCACAGGCTTCCGGCGGGCCGCTACCGAGTCGGGGTGCTCATTCAAAACAAGGAACATCGAGGGTTCCAATGGTTAGAAAAGCCAATAGATGTTCCCGAGTCAGATCGGATGGCCCAAAGTCTTTGGGAAAGCATACCCATATCACGCATTCGCTTTACCTTTGAGAAACCTTCGGCCTTCAGCGGTGAAATTGAAATCACCTGGGATGGGGCCAGGCCATTTTGATCCCTATTCGGGGCCAGGCCATTTTCTTTTAATTTTCCCTGGCCTTTTTCCTAACAGCCAGGGTAACCTGGCTTTAGCCGCCGGCGGCCTTTCTCTCCTCGCGGGGAGGTCTCCTTTTTCCTTGTCTGGAATCGGATTCCTCTTCCCCGCCATAATTCCTTTTTCGCGAGACCTTTGCACTTACGGGTCGACTCTCGCTTCAGGGAGGTTCTGGAATGGCACGCCCCAATCGCATCAAATTACAACGCGACGGCGCTTCCTATCACGTCATGACACGCACCGTCACCGGTTCCTTTTTCTTTCAGCACGATTTCCTCAAAGAGTGGCTCTACCGCAAAATTCTCTGGCTCGCTTCCATCTATTTCGTCGAGCTTCACGCCATTGCCGTCATGAGCAATCATTATCATATTGTGCTCTCGGTCCGGAAAGGCGATTTCTCCGAGGAGGAGATCCGACGGCGGTTTCAGCGTTACTTCCACGCCATGCGCTATCCCCGGGTTTGGTCTGAAAGCCAGGTGGATCATTGGCGGGATAAGCTGACCGACCTCTCGGAGTTCATGAAGGATCTGAACCAAACCGCGGCCGCTCATATCAACAAAGTCGAGGGCAACCGGGGCCATGTTTGGGGAGGCCGTTTCAAGAGCGTGCTGATCGAGGATGGCGTGAGCCTGCTGGCCTGCATGGCCTATGTAGAGTTAAATGGGGTCCGCGCGGGTCTTTGCAAGAGGCCGTCAGAATACCGATGGTGCTCGGCCGGTCGTTTCCAACAGGCAGGTCATCGCGCCGCGGGAGTGAAGGTGCCGAAGATGTCAATCCTGAGCCGATATAGCCAAAGGAAGCGATCCAGGGCATTCGGTTTGTTGGTCGATCACCTAGCGGCGGAGGAACGAGGCGAGCCGGGTGGTTTTCCAACCGAACTGGGGGAGTTGGACCGGCTGGTGGAGGAATTGGACCTGGAATCGCTGCTGTCGATGGTGTTCCATCGAACCCAATGGGCGCGCTACAGCCTGGTGTTGGGTACGCGAGCATTCTGCCGGAGGGTAGCGGAACAATTCCAATTGCGCAAAAGTGGAAGCGAGGTGTACGTGCGACTCGGGGAGGGGTTGTACAACAGCCACCAAAGACCGGGGCATTGTTTGGAATAAAAAAACGCACGCAGGACCATTCACCCGCATATCAAAAAAAATCATTACTCCCATCGGCTGCTTGAATGGAAGCCCACTGCCCTCGTTTGTCTCTTAAGAGGGTAAACGCAGAGATTTCCAATTTTCAAAACCCAAAATAGTCGCGTTTTCTGACATTGGACTCGATGTATTTCCTGTTTTTTGAGGAGCATCTTGCAAGCAGGAGACTTCATTTAAATAAATCCTCTGAAGTTTCAATGTGGCCTGGCCCCAATCGATACCAATCGGTCTATTATCTTACACGTTCAAAACGGAGCTCCCGATGGATTTCCACACCCGCGGCCGTGGCGATGTCGAAAGGTTGGGCGGTCCTTCTATCACATACCGCAATCAAGGCCCGGGCATAGCCGGGGCAAGCCAGCGCGGCGAACGGAAACCCCCCCCCAAGCCGAGGGTTGATGTCGATCACAAATGCCTCCTCTTGGTTCATCACCACATCCACATCGATGCCGCCCAAGGCTTTCAGCGCCGTTCCCAACCGCCAACCAAGATCTAGAAGCCCTTCCTCATCAACAATCACAGCCTTATCGGTGGAACCATGGAACATATCCAGCTTTCTCTTGGGCACAACGGCGACTACCTTTCCTTCCCCATCTCCCAGGATATCCAGGTTGTATTCATCCCCCTGCACCCAAGTCTGTAAAACCGAATCTGGGCCGATTCCAATGAAATCCTCTGTGGCGTGACAAAAACGCAGGCCTTCGCTGGCCTGGCCCCGTCGCGCCTTCGCGACCAATGGTGGGTTGGGCAGATGTCGCTGATCCAGCAAAAAGGTGGCGGGACATGAAAAGCCATGGAGACTCAGCCATTTGGCCATTTCCAATTTGTCTTGAACAACATTCGAAAGTGAGGCTTTCACTCCCATGACCGAAACGCCTAGCGCTTCAAAAGATGGCCTGGCCCCAAACAGGATTTCAAGGTCTAGGTCGTTTTGGGGGAGTAACGCGGTTATGTCGTACTTTCGGCACAATCGCAAAAGCGCATCCACATAGGCCGCCTTTTCCTTAACCGGCGGCACCTGGTGGAAGGCGTCAGCATAATGGCGGATATTGGCGCGAGGGTCGGCATCCACGGCAATCACCATATCCGCTCCTGCCTCCTTGAGAATGGGAACCAGGTAAGACTTGCGTCCCGAACAGGTTAGCATCAGGTTCACTTTATTCATGAGGCTCGGCCTCCATGAGGTAGCCCTGAAAGAAGTCTTCGAAGGATTCTTCCCGACGGATTTTCCGCAAGCCATCCCCTTCGCGCGCCAGGATCGCGGGCATGGTTCGAATGAATGGGGGCTTGAAAACGATGGTATAGGCGCCCACGTTGTCGAAACGCAACACGTCTCCAGGCTCCAGTCGCGGCAGCCGGCAATCGATCCCGATGAAATCATCGTCCATGCAGGTATATCCCACGATGTCATAGTTGGCATCGGGTCCGGATTTGGGGCGAAAACCGCCGTCGAGGGCAGTCGTAGGCAGGTTGTGACGATGCTTGGTTGGTTTGACAGTATGCACGCTTCCATCCACGAATACCTGTTTCCTGCCGGCAATTTTTTTTACCGCCATTACCGGCGCGAAATAAGAAAAGCAATCCCCGCACATGGCTATGCCCGGCTCTATGATCAGCGTTTTTTTGCAAAGAGCCGGCGCCCGCTCGCGGAAAACGCGCCAACAGGTTTCGGCATATTGAGCAAAACTGGGAAAGCGCAGACCCGGCATGCCAGGTGGAGCGAAACCCATACCGCCACCCACATCCACGGTTTTCAACTCATCGGTTCCCACGATGTGTGCGGCCTCGCAAAGCCTCTCCAACAATCCGCCAAACACCCGTTCATCGCGAGCGCGACTCGAAAGATGAGCATGCAGGCTGGTGAGCCGAATGGACGCGTCTTTGAAACGAGGCGTCACCAATTTGATTTGTTCCAACGTCAATCCGAACCGGCTATTTGCCTGATGCGCCTCCCGCTCGGGATGGACCAGGTTCACCCGCAAGCCAATCTCGATCTCGCCCTGCGGATTCGCCTTACGCCATTGCAGTACGTACGCCACCTCCTCCATGCTGTCCAGATGAATCAGAGATCCGCCCCGCAGGGCATGATCCAGGGCCTCATAGGATTTGTTGGGCCCATTGAAGATAATTCGCTCGGGCGGCACATCCAGCCTTCGCGCGAGTTGGTATTCATGTTCGGATACCACCTCGGCCCAAACGCCCTCCCCATGGAGCAAACGCAGCATATAAGGAACGTAATTGGTTTTATAGGAGTACCCAATAATGAGGGACGGAAAGCGGCTCTGAAAGCCGTCTCGAATCGCTTGAATACGCGTTCGCAACACTTGCGGCTCAAACAGGTAAAAGGGTGGCCGTACCTGGCTCCATTTCAAATCGGTCATGGGCTTCCTTCCAGCGCGGATTCTATGGCCGCGAACTCAGAATTCTCCAAATGGCGATTACGATTCTCCAGCCTCAGGTTCCGCAAGCCCTCTTCATCCTTGATGGCCGCACCGCTAAAACCGGCCAATTGAGTCAGGATTTCCCTCGGCTGGCGCGTCAAGGCCTCATAGGTAAGCCTTAGGCCCTTGCCCTCGGGTAGGTTGGAAAAACCTCGTTCGAGCGCGCCCTCGATATCACGGATCTGATGAGCCACCTGCTCCTCGGGAGAACGTTCCCGCCAAGCCGCCAGGTCGCGCGGCCGCACCGACCACCAGATCGCGGGGTCCCCATAGCGTTGTTCGCGCACCTTGAGAATCGACCGCGCCGTGAAACGCCTTTCGCGTTGGATCCACACGAAACGCGCATCCGGAAGCAGACGGCGAAACCAATCAACATGGTAGTTCACATAATTGATGCTCTTGAAGACCAGGGGCCTGCCGAACCAACCCGCCAGTCCCAGAAGCTCCCGCCGGATGGGCCGCCAATCGATGGCGCGCAGTTCCTGCTCACGCAAGTGATCGCAGGCGCCAAATTCGGTATGGAACTGCCAGAACCAAGAAAACTCATGGGGGTCATCCAGATCGGAAGTCCCGCCAAAATCAGATTCCAACTCGCCTTTTTGATGGGTTCCCGACCAACGGCGCCGGTAGGAGCCGCCGCCCCAAATGGGCGCCATCCAATAGCGCGCCATGTAATTGTTGACGTAGCCCAAATCCAGGTAACGGCTCATGAGTTGGAACAAAAGTGTTGTGCCTGATCGCGGTACGCCCACAATAAAAACGATCGGCAGATCCTCGCGGTAGTTTCGGCGGATGAGGAAGCGCTCCGGAATTTGTAGGCAGCGGTTTTTGAGATAACGTGAAATATCTCTGGCAAGCCCGCGTCGTTGCGCTCCCCGCCGCAGGTGGTTATCCCAATATACCGCTTGAAAGAACCGGATCATTTTCATGATGCTACCACTGTCATACACGCCGCCCTGGCAGCCAAAAGCCTCGCGTTTGTGTCAAGTTTCGGGATGCCAAAGCGGCAAATCTCGGAGACCTGAGCCCAACCCCAAGTAAAAAAGGTATGCCCAATCGGCATTATGGCGCATTTTGGCGCGCTTTTAACGCTTGTTTTTTGTGGAAGAGGAGATCATGGAGCACCAGGGGTGCGCCCAGAATGGTAAAGGGAACGATGGCCACGGCATGACCCACGATGGCAAAGGTTGCCGCGGCGCCCGCGGCCACTCCGAAAAGGCTCAGCGCCATTTTGGTGAAATAGTGGTAGGTTCCCACGTACCCTGGCGTGGCTGGCAGCATGGTTCCGAAGGAAATGAAGATCAAGATCACCAGGGGCGCGTACCAGGGAAGGCTCCAGCCAAAGGCCCAGATCCAAATGCGAATCGAGCACATATGGGTCAGCCAGTAACCCACGGAGATCAGCACCACCGTGGCGGCGGTCGCGGGCGAGGCCAACCCACTCAACCCACGCGCGAACCGCTCCAACTGCATGGTAATGAAGCCCGAAATTTTGCCGCCCAGCGGTTTGGTGAGGACACGACAAAGCCGGATCACCTGTTCCGGTTTTCGGTTGAGAAAAAGGGCCAGGCCGAGAAACAGCAACAACAACAGGCCGAAATAGGTGAGCGCTGTATAGTCCGGCATCTTGTCCCAGATCACGGGCAGACAGGCAAAAAACACCAGC
>JBGTRP010000356.1:0-7438 GCA_041940685.1 Acanthopleuribacteraceae bacterium | reverse complement strand
CGGGAAGCTGATCAACGCTCGCTCCCAAGGGAATCGACGCGCTGTAGACGGCGACCTTGCCCTGGTACCGCAACATCACGGAGACCTTGCCGGGAATTTCCATCTTGAGAAAGGAGAGGTTGCCCCAACCCTCCATGCTCTCGGGGAGGCGGCTGCTGGAGCGCGCCAGGTTGAGCAGATAGAGCGCGTCGCTGACATGCGCGTCCAACCGGGTGAGGATCGCCTCTACCGACTCTTCCGACATGCGCAGGCTGGTGAGGATCACCTCGCGGAAGATGTGGAACTCGTTGATAATGTCGTCGGTAAGGCGCATGACGGATTCGCGAATTTTGAGCAATTCCCGCTTGTCATTGGGGAAATCCTGGAACCGCGGCTCGGAGGCGAGATCCTTCAGCCTTTCGCAACTATCGTCCAGGTCCCGCTTGGACTGGTGGTAAGCCTTGCGATGGCCGTGAAAGCGATCCCAAAACTCATCCAACAACTTTTTGAGCCGGTCATTGTCCCTGGGGAGAGACACATCCTCTGATTCCCCGTAATCGGGAACATGGGTGACCAGTTCTTCGCGCTTGAGGGTGCGCAGGGTGATGTCTTCCTGTAGGAGCCGCAGGTTGTCGCGCAAGCGCGCAAGCCCCTCCTTACCCTCGTCGATCGCGCCTCGCCATCCCTCCAGTTGCTTGCCGATCTCGGTGCGTTTCGCCTTTACGGCCTCGGCGTCCTCGGGTAGCGATTCTCCCTCCGGTGGTTCGTAATCCACGCGAACCGTGGGCGCCTCGCGCAGGGATTCGCGGGCGCCTTCCAGAGCCGCCTCGGCCGCGCCTACCGCTTTAAAGGCTTCGCCCGCCTTGTTTTCGGAGGCCTTGAGCCGCTCTTCCAGCGGACCTTCCGCCAGTATTTCGGCGACGGCGGCCTCCTCCTGGTCGCCCAGTTGGGTGCGAAAGCGCGCCTCACGTTCAGCGGCCATAATGCGCTTTTCCTCGAGCCGCGCCCGTAGGGTTTCATCCTTTTCGCTCACCTTCCTGAAACGGTCAAGATAGAGGTTGTAGCTGGCTTCCGCCTCGGTGAGCGTGAGCTTGGCGATATCGCCCAATTCACCGCCCTGGTAGTGAACGGCTCTCAGCTTTTCCTGCTTTAGGTCCAAACTATTTTTGCGTGCGAAAAGCAATTCCTGCTGCCCGGCCACCAGTTGATGGTCTTCTTCCAACGCGGCCTCCAGCTTGAGGCTCTTGTCCTCCAATAGATGGAGTTGGTCGCGCGCGCCGGCGAGGTCTTCCTGCAGTTTCAGATATTGGCTCTCGTGGTCTTCCATGAAATCCCGTAGCCGGGCCAGGCTCGCCTCACAGCGTTGCTTGAGTTGGTTAGCGGTCTTCATCGCCTCGCCGGCCTCGATCATTTCCCCGTCCAAGGCGCGCAGCTTTTCCTGATCCGTGGATTGCTCAATTTCCAGCACTCCGATCACCGTGCGCTTTTTCTCAATTTTCTCGTTAATCTCTTCCAGGGTGCCGGCTGGATGGGCGGCAAGGAACTTTTCCAATTTGGCCAGTGTCCCCTGAAGCCGCTTATCCGTCACATGTAGTTCCTCGATGCGCGCCTCGTGGTTGGCGATACTGGACCGCAACGGATCAATCAGGTCGGCGGCGGCTTTGCGATTAAATGCCGCGAAATGACCCGGTTTGAGAACCACGGCATCCTCAGGCGGATCGGAGACTTTTCCGCTTGATAGGGAAACCTGAATGGGAAAAGCGGGTTTGTGGATGCTGTCCGCGGCCTTGGCCACACGGTCAAGCGATTTTTTATCGGAAACCATGATGCCCATGAAACGGGCGGGATCGGCCCGAAACAAGGCCTCGGCCCGTTCGGGGTCGTCTGGGTAACGGCTGTCAAGCTCTTCGGTCGCGGGAAATGCGGCAATGCCCAAATCATCGCGCAGCACGCGCAGAAGCTTGCCGACCTCCGCTGGAGGCGGGTAGAGGCGCGACTCGCTGGCCTCGATATTGTCCAGTGTCTCGCGCTCATCGGCCAACAACCGGTTCAACTCGAATATCTCCTGCTGATCCCGCGCCAGACGTTCGCGCACCGTGGCGCTCAAATCCGGGTTCGCGAGTTGTACCTGTTCTTCTCCCATCAACAGGCGCAGATCGCGGTCGCTTTCAAGCTCTTCCATGGTGTAGCGGTCGGCCGCCCGTGCGATTTCCATTTGTTCCAGCTCGGATTGCTGCTTGGTGATTTGGATCAGCCTTTCGTGCTGGTTGGTCTGCAAGGCGCCGCGTTCCTCTTCTAGGCCCAGCAACTTTTCCTGGATCGCGACCGCGGATTTCTCCGCCCCTCGGAGCTCGTCTTTCCAGCGGGTAACCGCGACGCGGGGAGCCTCTCCCTCCTCCAAGGCTTGGGAATGCGCCAAGCGCAACAGGACCTTCTCCCGGTTTTGCATTTGGGCGTTGATGCCCCGGATCACCTCGTTGACCTTGCCGAGATCGGATTTCACCCGATTGTAACTCTTTTGATTGCTGACCAGGTTCTTGCGTGATTGACCCAAATCATGGCGCGCATCGGCCAATTCGGTTTCCGCCCTCTTTATTTCCCGGTCGAGCACCTGCACCAGCGCGGTACCCGCGTTGCGCAAGGCCAACTCCACGTCCACATTGGTGTTTTTACGTTCGGCCAGCTCTTTCTCGATCGCGCGGCATTCATCCAGCTTGGCTTGCCAATCCAGGTGTTCCAACGCCGCTTTCAATAAGCGCAGTTCCGCTCGGGCGCGTTCATGAGTCTGCTTGGCGGTCTCCAGCCGGGTCTCGGCAAGAGCATAGCCAAGCACGGATTCATGGTAACGCAGCCAGGAGCGGTATTCCTGATAGCGAACATAGGTCTCCTGCTTCGCGGTAATCTCCCTTTCCACATCCTTGAGCTCGCCGCGCAGTCCTTCTGCCCTCGCCTTCAAATCTCTTTCGGCCAATATCAGCCCGGAAATCATGCCGCCCGCTTTTTTTCGGTCCTCCGCGAAGGCGCGATCCGCCTGACGGTATTCTTTTTTCTGGCGTTGCAGCCGCTCCAGCAGGGGTAGAGCCTCGTTGACGAAGCCGATCTCGGCTTCCCATTCCACCTTCTTTTGCAGATGCATCTTCTTTTCGTTCAATACATCCACCACATCTTTCGCGGCGTCGTCGTTGAGTACGGTCTCTAAAAAGAAGTGGACAAAATCGGTGGCGGAATTGATGCGGTTCTTGAACAGACCCAAGATCCCGCCCTGGCTCCCGTTCATGCGCAACTGATAGGCGAAGATGACCGGGTCGAGCCCCACCTCGGCAAGCCAGGATGACCATTCCTTGTGAATGGTAGTGGAGCGGCCCTCGATGGAACGTGCATGGCTTCGGAACCATTCCAGGAATGCTTTGGAATGCTCCACGGGTTCGGCGCCCAAGGCCAGGCCGCGAATCGGCAAACGATCGAAGGTAAACGCGCCACGCGGTTCGAACATAAAATAGTGCCGTTCAAGGTCGCCCAGCGAGCTCTGGTGGCCAGAGGGCCAAAATGCGGTAAAACCGATGATCAACGTATGCGGTTCCTCAGTAAAACCGGTCAAGGAGCGCTGGTCGCGGGGAGGCAATGCCCATTCCGTAATCACGAAGGCGGAATCTTTATCGCCGAAAAACAATTCGTACTTGCGGTTGTCCAGGGGACCGTTGGAAGATTTCATCACATCATAGATATTGGGGTGTAGCAGGCTGAACAGCAGGGCGCGAATGCTGGATTTGCCCACGCCGTTCTCCGCCCAAATCACGGAATCCAAGGGTTCCACGCCACCCATATCCCGGCGTCGGTGGAAATCGAGCGTCAGCGGGGACAGCCGCGCATCGGGATGGCCTACATTGGCGAAGTGAACCCGCAGCAGATGGGGAATGCTCGCCCGGTTAGTCATAAGTGGGTTCTCCTTGCTTGGCGTCCATCATTTTCTGTCTCGCGAGCCGTACGGTTTGCGCGGCATTGTGGCTGGCCAGGCGTCGTACGTAGATGCGGTACTTGGGCAATGAGACGAAACGAGTGTTCACACCCTCCCCCCCGTCCACGGCCAGGAAGTGATTGCGGTAAAGGGCCATGAGCGCGTGGTTAACCAACCCGACCTGGGTGGTTTTGGTAAGGAATCCACCCTTGGCGGGCGCGGGCGTCAGGGCCAGGAACGCCTCGTATGCCAAACGCACATCGGAGGGAGGCGCTTCCTCCTCCCGCTCTTCCTGGCGGCCCTGTTTATGAAGGGTTTCACAAATCTGGCGAATATCCGTGCTGATCTCGCTGGGGGTGCCGGAGCGGGAGCGAAGCTCATCATCATCCAAATCGATTTGAGGATAGAAATAACTCATGATGCCCAGGTGGATGATGCCGAGGGACATCCGCTGGTCGCGGGAAAGACCCCGCGCATGGCTTTCCAGATTTGGCGCGAACGGACTGGTTTGGCCCGCGCAACCCAGCACCATGCCGGCCCGCAAGGATTGGATGTTCTCGTTCAGCACCTGCAGGCCCAATCCCTCCAGCACCCCGTCCACCGCGGCGGCAAACGCCTCATCGTACTTGAAGCGATCCAAAAGCTCCTTGTACTCCCCTTCCCGCGAGGGTTTGGCGGATTTCAGGGCAAAAGAAATAAGACGGCCAACGGGGTACCCGTCTTTGGTCCACTGGTTCTCCTCGGACATGTGTTCACTCCAAAAGCGACGAGTCGGATGTGTCGGGATGAATGCGGATAAGCAGATCATCGCCGGAAAATTCAGGATCCTCCAGCGGCTCGCCATCCGTTTTCACCAAAATCCCGAGCAGATCGGACCGGGCATGGTAGGACTGTAAAAAGGAAACCCCAATCAACGCGAGATCGTCCCGCTCCAGGCCCTCCTCCCTGCAAGCCGCCAAGATTTCGGATAGCCGGACCGGTTGTTCCCCCAAAGAGGCAATCAGGTCGGCGATTTTTTCCTCGGCCGCGTCTGCCAGTGGATTGTAAAGTTCGGAGACGGGTACGCGCTGCTCGTCTTCCTCATTGCCGAGCCCGGGATCAAAGACTTCTTCATCCCGCAGAAGCCTCTCGATCAACACGTCCAAATCCATCATCTTGTGAATACCGGGACCGAGCACATGGTGGAACAACTCCGGCAACGCCTCCAACCAAAAGGGCTCTTCCAGGGAAAGCGAGGGGAAGAAAACCCGCTCGTTGAGCGCGGGCATCGGCGAGCGGGCCATACCCCGAAAACGCTGCCAGGCTTGCTCCTCCAAGTAAGCGGGTCCAGCCTTGAGGATGCGGCGCTCCAGCTCCATGTGACGCCGTTGGCAAAGCTCCAGAACATCGATCAGTTCGTGAATCGATTTGATGCGCAGCCGGTCTTCATTGACCTGCAGTTCCTGTTTGAGATCCCGCAGCACCCTACCCTGCTCCCGAATCAAGCGCCGGACATGCTGATGCGCTTCCTCGATACGCGGCGTCACCTCCTTCAGCCAATCCACGCTACGCACATCGCGGTGAATGGCGCGCAGCATATCCTCGATGTAGCGCTCATATTCCAGGCTGAGCAGCATGGTGCGCTCGACTTCCTGCCGGGTGCGGTCGATTCGGCCGGTGCGCACCTGCTCATGAAGAATGAAGAGGTTGGAAAGCTGCTCGTCCTCCAGGGGTTGATCCAACATGCGCAAAAAAATGTGGATTGCCTCGGTGGTGGCGCGGATGATGAACCGGTCCGTTTCCGGATGGTGGTAGGAACGCAACAATCCGTATCGGAAGGTATAGGGTTTGGGGCGGTTACCTTCATCCAGCCAAATGCATTCCTGCTCAAAGCTGCCCTTGCCCTCGTTTAACAAGTGGTTAAGCACGAAATCGACCATCTCCTCCACGCGCTCGGGCGGTAAATCTGGTTGCCGCGCCAAAATGAAGGGCGTCAGGTCGTGAATGATTTCCTCACGCGTGGCGCCCTCGCCAATACCGGGCGCCATGCGCGCAAAAACCGAATCGAAAACCTGCAAGGCCAGGAAAGTAAAGTTCTGCTCCTGCCAATCCGGGTAATAGCCGCTCTCGCCCTTGGCCACCATCTGATGGACCGGATAGCCCATCACGATCGACTGCATGCGGCGGGCAACCACCTTGGCCCAGGACTCCACCACGGGTTCCCGTTCCGTGGGGACATTGAATAAGGAGCGTTGTTCGGGTTCGTTCATCAAGGCGTTCGTCAACCCCGGATCCGGGTTCTTCGATTTCCAGTCGTACCTTTCCCTCACAAAGAGTACGGGCTGATTCAGCCTGACTCTCCGCTTACGGATATTGAAAAGGAACCTTTGTCCCGGCAAGACTGAAGCTTCACATTATAAAGCAAAGTTTCGGGCTTGAGTACCCCGCTTGCGGCGGGGAACGAGCGAATCGCGGCTCAGAATGCGCTTCCCGCTTGCGCCCCTGATTTACCAGCATTTTCGGGCAACCTAAAGCCGGTTTCCACCGATACGAGAGTTTAAGGATCTTGGCCTCGGTTTCCAAGGACGCATTTCGACCCGCAAAAGGAAACATCGTTCAGGATGGCTTTGTTCCTTCCTTGAAGATGCGTGTTCCGTTGCGAAACAACCGGCTCGACAGCCGGAGTGGTTGAAGCTAAAATTTTGATGCCGGCAACAGGCCGAGTTCTAAAGATCTCTGATATTCGCCGCGCGGGGAGCCATCCAATGCCATGGAAACAAAGACGGGAGGGATTGGCCGAGGGAAGGCTGGACGCACGGGAGTCCCTTCCCTTTCAAATCAAGGGCCGGGTGGGCGCCATTGAATCGCCGCCGGGCAAGGCCTTTTTCAAGCGCTACGTGGAAAGGAACCGGCCCGTCCTGGTGACCGACGCAATGTACGACTGGAAAGCCCGTCAAACCTGGAACCCCGATTACCTTCACCAGGTAGTGGGCGACCGCAAGGGCGAGGTGATCGTCTCCGCCAACGGTCTTTTTCCCGATTACATCACCAAACCCGAGCCCATGGCCAAGCGCGACATGCGGTTCAGCGAATTTCTGGATCGCGCGCTTCCCGCCAGCGCCGGCAATCACGCGCCGATCCTCCACGAAAGGGAAACCTACTACATCTACGGGAAGCCCTACCTTTTCGAATCCGTGCCCGCGCTCAAGGACGATATCGTTCAACCGGACTGCCTGGCGGGGGTGGAGATTGCCTCGCTGAACATGTGGATGAGTAGCACGGGCTGCACCACGCCCCTGCACTACGACCTCACCAACGGCCTGTTATGCCAGGTTCTGGGCAGGAAACGGGTTTTCCTTTTTCATCCGGACCAGCATGAGGCGCTCTACCCGCGCGCGGCCCGCTTTCCCGGCCTGGACAACTTCGAGCGCCAAAGCCAGGTGGACATCCACCATCCCGATTTCGAGGCATTTCCAAAGTTCCGGCGCGCGGAGGCCTGGTTATGCATGCTGGAGCCGGGAAACA
>JBGTRP010000355.1:0-7459 GCA_041940685.1 Acanthopleuribacteraceae bacterium | reverse complement strand
GCGCCCGCCCTGACGCTCCAGGACCGGTCATGGAGCGCCATGGGCTGTTCGGCGCGCTCCGGCTGGAGGAGCTCGGCACCGGTGTGCTCGCTGTCCCGCTTCGTCGCGGACAGGCTCACCACGTCCGGCGCCGCGTTGGAATAGGTGCCGAAGGCGGCGGGCGAGTCGATCCACACCATCGGCGGCGTGTTCTCGAGGGAGACGACGACCTGCTCGGTGTCCTGCGCGCCGGCTTCGTCGGTGACGGTGACGGTGACCGTGTAGTTCGTCGGCTGCGTCACCGGCACGGACGGCTGGGCGACGACACGGAGCTCGCCGACGGTGACGAAGTCGAGCGTACCTCCCGGCTGTCCGTAGAGCCGGATGCCGTCCCCCGTCACCGGTGGGAAGCGCATCTCGAACGTCTCGAAGTGCGGGAAGAACGTGCCCGGATAGGGCGGATCGGATTCGACGCCGACGACCGGCACCCACACTCCGCCCTGGCGCACCTCGACGGCGAGGGTGTTCCACCAGCCGCCGAGCCCGCCGAAGGTCTTGCCCTCCTGGTAGAGCAAGCCGATGAACGTGCGGTCACCGGCGAACGTGTAGCCGATCCAGTCCTCGCCGCCCTTGTCGGGGACGAACTGCGCGTCCCAGTGCGTGGTGGCGAACTGCCTCAGGTTCGTCTCCGTTCCTTGGGCGGGGATGTCCCCGTCGCGGATGACCTCCGGGTCGAGGTTGCCGAGCCCCAGGGACGACGGCGGCGTCAGCTCGTCGAGCTTCGAGACGATCGTGCCCAGCGCCGTGACGTCCTCCGCCGGGAAGACGTGCGTCGGCCGCTCCACGAAGCTGGGCGGCGTCCCGTCGCCGAAGTCCCACTCGTAGGAGAGTGACTGACCCTCCGGATCGCTGGACGCACCGGCGTCGAACGTCAGCGCGAGGGGGCCGGGCCCCCACGGCTGAGGCGCGTCGATGGCGGCGAGGGGAGCGGCGTTGCCCGTGAGGTGGCGGATGCGGTGCAGGTGCGCCACGCCGAAGTTCGTGAAGTCGAGGTACCACAGCGAGCCGTCCAGCGGGTGCACGTCCATGCCGACGACGCGTCCCACCGGATCGGCGAACTCGCTCACCGACAGCAGGTTGCCCGCGCCGTCGAACACGAAGTTGCGTATCCAACCCTGGCCGTAGTCGCCGTGGAAGTACGTCTGGTGGTACTGCGCGGGGAAGCTGCTGCCGTCGTACCACGCCCCTCCGATGGAGCAGTTGCCGCCGAAGGGCGAGCCCGTCACGGGCGAGAACGGGCTGGTGAGGTGCTCGACCTCCGCCTCGCCCGCGCCGTCGTAGTCGGAGACGTGGGTGTCGCCGTCCTCCTTCCACTCGATGGCGGGCCGCACGTGCATGAACGTCGAAACGCCGGCGACGGGCTGGCTCGGGTCGCACGGGTTGGGCCACGTCGCGGGGTTGAGCGAGTCCTGCACGAGCAGGTCCTGGAAGTCGAAGAACTCCTGGCCGCAGACACCGAAGCCGGGGATGTTCTGGCCGAAGAGCGGGTTGGGTGCGTCCAGGTTCGCCGTCAGGTCGACGCTGAAGTTCGGCTGGAGCTCGAGCCCCTCGTAGATGGGCCAACCCAGGTTGGCGCCGCCCGCCGCGACGACGCTCAGCTCCTCCGCCTCCGACTGACCGACGTCGCCCACGAGCAACGTGCCCGGCATGCCGTCGGCGGGATCGAGGCTGCCGCTCCCCGTACGCCGCGCGAAGCGGAACGGGTTGCGCAGCCCATAGGTGAACTCCAACTCGCGAAACTGGGCGGATTGGAAACCACTGGCGGGCCGCAGAAGGTCGCGAAAACCCGCGAACTCCACCGGCGTCAGGGTCGCCAGCAAGCGGATTTGCTGAATCTGCAATTGCATAATGGCCTGAATGCGTTTGAGCGCCTTTAGGGAGCGGGAGACGACGGCCTCGTGCAAGGCCTCAATCAGAATGCTCGTCTCGTGAAGGATTTCCTTGAACCAAAGCTCGGCCGCCTGATGGATGATGATAAAAAACATCTCGTCATGATGGGGCGGATCCGATATTTGCTGTTGCAGCGATAAGAGCTGGGGGACCTTGAGATAGGAATTGTAGTTGAGCTCCTTGAGCACCAAATCCTTGTATTCGACCGAGGACATAAAACCGCTCCCGCGTCCGACCGAGTGTGTACAGAAAAATGAGGGGCGCCATCAAAACACCGCGACCGCCAGCCGCCTGTCGCGAAGCTGGGATGCAGGTCTGTTGTACCCTGAACCAACCGGTTTGTAAAGCCTCGATGGACCGGCTAACCTGGCCTATCAATCGGCTCGCGGGTGAGCGGGCTTGGGGCGCGGGGCCAACCTTGCTCGGGAGGGGAACCGCCGGTGCGCGGGGAACTCAGGAAGCCGCTTTTTGGATTTTCTGCGAGCGCATGAATGAGCTTTTGAAATTCGCCATTCCCCCGGGATCGCCGATAATGGTCAACCGGTCGCCGCATTCGAAAATCGTGTTGCCGCGCGGGACGATGATGCGGCCGGAGCGGCGCAGCATGGCCACCAGGCATCCATCGGGGATGGAAATTTCTCGCAGGGGTTTGCCGATAAAATCCGCGGTCCATGAATCCTTTCGCAGCAAAATGGAAAGGAAATTATCATCATGGAGCACCGCCTCTTTGACCTCCTGCTCGTCGCGGGCCCGGTTCCAATTTAGGGAGAAGCTCTCATCCTCCACGCGGGTGGCGATTTGAGCGAGAATGCGGAGATGTTGCGCGGGGTTATCGTTGGGACTGATCAAAAAGAAAAAGGCGAAAACCGTTTGGGCCTGGCCCGAGTGGGCGGAGACGGGCGCATCCGCGTCGAAGTAAATTCCGGGTCGGGACCGGACGAGCACCATCTCCGGGTGCTTGAGGTTTTCCAGGCGGATATGGGGCAAGGCCACGCCGCATGAAACCGGGGTCGCGCCCAGGTGGGTTCGCTCTAGGAATTGGTTTTCCACATCCCCCGGCTCGCGGCCCACGCGGGTGGCGAGCCCTCCTGAAACTCGATGCACGATATCTTCGAAGGAGGTGGAGTTGTCCAGGTCGATCACCAGGCTGCGCGCGATGATCTCGTCGAATGGGTCTTCTTCTCGGAGTCCCTTTTCCTTGAGGATGCCGCGCAACTCGCTATCCAGCCCATCGTAGCGCAACTGGCCGAGCCGTTCGAAGATGTGGTAAACAGCGCCATTGCGGCTCGTGCGCGCCCGGGCGTAATGCCAGTACCAGGCACTGCCCCCGGCGACCAGCCCCAGTGCGAACAGTTGGGACCAAACCCCCATTTCAATGATGAAAACCGCGGAAATGAGCATGCCAGCGATCTGCATATAAGGATAAAAGGGCGAGCGATAACCGGGATCGTAGGAGTCGATTTGACTCTCGCGCATGATGATCACGGCCAGGCAGACAAGGGCAAACATGAGCAACTGGAAGGTGCTGGCCAGCTTGGCAATCTTGGTGGGGTCCAGCAGCACGAGTGCGGATACGATGAGGGTCACGGTGATGGTCACGGCCAGGAAAGGCGTACCCTCCTTGCTGACCTTGAGAAACAGGGCCGGAAACATCTGGTCTCGGCTCATGGCCAAGGGAAAGCGGGAAGCGCTCATGGTGCCCGCATTGGCAACCGAGATAAAGGCCAAGATTGCGGCTACGGCCATCATCAGCTTCCCGAACGGACCCAGGCTATAGCCGGCCGCCTCAGCCACGGGCGTCAAATTACCGGAAAATTCCTGCGGCGGGATCAGGCCCACCATGACCGTGGTGCCCAGCGCGTAGATGAGAATCGAGCTCCCCAGCGCCAGAAAAATACCGAGCGGCAGGTTGCGCTCCGGGTTGTGAATCTCCTCGGAGAGGCTGGTGACGGTGGTGACCCCCACGTAACTGATATAAACAAGGCCCGCCGTGGACAGCAGAGAGCCGAACCCGGTTTGGAATAGGTTGCTGAAGTGGTTTGCCTTGAGGTCCAGGAGGCCGCTGCTGGTGAAGATGGCCAGCAAGGCAAGGAGGCCGAATACGAGCAACACTTGGAGCCCGCCGCTTTTTTTGGCGCTGAAAAGGTTGAGGACTCCCAAGAGCACGGCCAACCCGACCGCCACGGGCGTGATGGGCAGATTGGGAAAAAAGAGACCGATGTAGGCGCCCATGCCCACCAGGGAAAAGGCGACCTTGAGGATCAGGACCAACCAGGTGCCCAACCCGCCGATGGTGCCGAACAGCGGGCCCAAGGAGCGGTCCAGAAAGTAATAGACGCCGCCGGCCTTGGGCATGGCCGTGGCCAACTCCAAAATGCTGAATATCGCCGGAATCAGCGGGGCGGCCGCGAGGAGGTAGGCGATGGGTAGCGCGGAACCGACCTGGATCACCGCCAGACCCGGTAAAAGGAAAAAGCCCGCGCTTAGGGTAGTGCCGGTTGCGATGGCGTAAACGTCCCGAAGCTTCAGCTCTTTTTTTAGGATTTTGGCTTGGCTCATGGAAGGGGTCACTTGGCTCCTTAGAGGTGCCTACTATAATGGAAACCCGTGTTCTTGCCAACCCATAGATTGCCGGTCCGGTTCGGGGGAACCCTTTGCTTCGCGGGCGCACGACCCCTGCAGGCGGATGCTCCCGAGCGCCTTGACCCGCCGAGATGCGGACCGCTAGGATAGGGTCCGGAACGGACCCGAGCATCAACCTGCCGGGCGAGTCTAGTTGCAACTGGATGAGGATCGAAAACATGCCAAACCCGGGGGATCTCGCCTTCGATTTTCGCAGTGATACGGTTACCCAGCCGACAACCGCCATGAAAGCGGCCATGACCGATGCGCCGCTGGGCGACGATGTGTATCGCGAGGACCCCACCACCAATGCGCTCCAGGAAAAAATTGCCCAAATCACGGGAATGGAGGCCGCCCTGTTTTTTCCAACCGGGTCCATGGCGAACCTCGCGGCGCTTATGAGCCATACCCGTCCTGGCGAGATCCTCTTCGCCGGCGCGAACTCCCACATCAAGCTTTACGAACTGGGAAGCTACGCGCGCGTGGCGGGTTTGAGCCTCATCGAAGTCGATGATCGCGAGGGCGCACTGGACCTGAACGGGCTACGCCGTTCCTGGCCTACCGAGGCCTACTACATGGCGCGGCCAGGATTGGTGGCCGTGGAAAATACACACAATATGCTGGGCGGGAAAGTCTACCCCGCCACCGAACTCGCCAAGCTTCGCGCGTTTACCAACGAGAAGAAAGCGCCACTCCATTTGGATGGCGCCCGAATATTCAACGCCGCTATCGCCCTCGACCGGCCGGTTACCGATTGGACCCGCCATGTGGATTCGATCATGATCAGTCTCAGCAAGGGATTGGGCGCACCCGCTGGCAGTGTCTTGGCGGGTTCGCGCGGCCTGGTTCGCACGGCCCTGCGCATGCGCAAGCTGCTGGGAGGCGGCATGCGCCAGACGGGGGTGCTGGCGGCCGCGGGGTTGCATGCCCTGAACCACCATTTACCCCTATTGAAACGCGATCATGCGCGTTGCCGGCTGGCATACGAACAGATTGAGGGCCTGTCAGGATTTTGCGTCATTCCTCCCGAGACCAATATCCTCATCCTGGAGACGGACGGGCCCCGCTCCGCCGCCCTGGTCGCCTACTTGGCCGAGCGGGGCGTCAAGGTCTCCGCGCTGGATGAAAAGAGGGTTCGCATCGTGTTTCACATGCATATCAGCGACGCCGCGAGGGACATGCTGGTCGCCTTGATGCGGCAATGGGATGGACAAGCTTGATCCTCGCATATGACGTGACCGGTCATGCGACGGTCCTCTCCTGGCGCGGCCGCGATGGCCAGCGGGGAAGCCTGGCGCTGCGTGAGCCCAGGGCCACCTCCGCCCTCCTGCCCGCGATCCAGCGATTGCTCTTGGAGGCGCGAGACTCCTTGGAGCGTTTGGCGGTGATTCGCGGACCGGGCTCGTTTACGGGCATTCGGGTCGCACTCGCGACCGCCGTGGGTTTGCGGCTCGCCTTAAATATTCCTGTATTCGCCTTTAGCAAATTTGAGGTCATGGCCTTCCAGGTCGGCCAACAGGACGCCACCCTGCTTTTGCCCGCCCAAGGCGACCGCGTGTACCAGGCGTCCTCGCGGAAAGGCCGGGTCATGGAAAGCTATCGCCTCTGTCCCGCTTCGGACTTTTCCGCGGCCGAGAATTGTTATGGCGTCCAACCTCTCGAGGGTGTGCCCCTGAGGCTTTTGCGGTCCGACTTTACCAATGTCTGTCTGGACCTACTGGAAAGAGAAACCTCAAGCCCCGGCGGGGGTTCGCTCGAGCCGCTCTATATTCGTCCGCCCGACGCCAAGATCAATCTCACGCTTTTGCAAAAACTGCGCAAATCCGAGCTCGCCGGTGATGACAATCCTAAGCCGATTTGCTAGAATACTAGAGATTAACGACCAGCTTGCTAGGAGGCGAAGCTTCATGAAAACACGAGCCGTACTTTCCATATTCCTACTTCTTGGCGCCGCGAGCGTTCTCGCTCAGGATGGCGCCAAGAACGCGAAAGGACCCAAAATCGAATTCGAGGTTGAGGAACACAACTTTGGCGATATCGACAAGGGCGAGCAGGTTACGACCAAGTTTAAGTTTAAGAACACCGGCAACGCACCCCTTGAAATTAAAAATGTGACCACCTCTTGCGGTTGTACCTCGGCCACGCCGGAGAAAACCGTTTACGAGCCTGGTGAATCGGGAGAGATTCCCGTTACCTTCAATTCCGAGCGTTTTGCCGGCAAAATCACCAAGCGGGTGACCATAACCACCAACGATACCGCCTCGCCCAAGAGCGTGGTGACCATTCTCGGCAATGTGGTGACCGACCTTACCAGCAAACCGGTGAGCGTGTTCTTTCCCAAGGCGAAAATGGGGCAGGCCTCAAAGCAGGAGATCCTTGTCTCAACCGCCAAGCTGGACAAGCTGCAAATCACCGATCTCAAGGCGGAGCCCGATTACTTGAAAGCGGACCTGCTGCGCATTGACGATAAAAACGCCAAGATTGTGGTGACCGCGGATGGCGCCAAGTTTCCGCAAAACAAATCGCGCTTGAACGGGAGCGTAACCTACAATACCAACAGCAAAAGCCAGAAAACCGTGAGAACCACGGTCTCCATCATCATCGAGACGCCGATTCGGGTGAGCCCCAATTCGGTCTATCTGTTTGCCTCCAAGGCAGGTCAAAAGCGGGAAATGCGGTTGAGCGTAAAATCCACCGAGGATTCCGAGTTCAAGCTGCAAGATATTGCATCCGACCTGGAGTTTATCGATGTCAAGGTCGATAGCGATGACGGGAAATCCAAATCGCTGATCATCACGCTAAAGGACTCGGCCCCCGAGGGTAAGTTTCAGGGCGCGGTTTCCATGAAAACCGACGTGAAAACCCAACCGGAAGTCATCATCCCCATTCGGGGTAGCGTGATCCCTTA
>JBGTRP010000354.1:0-7463 GCA_041940685.1 Acanthopleuribacteraceae bacterium | reverse complement strand
GCTTCATCTGAAAGCTGGGCTAGTTGGCTCATTTTGTATTTGAGTTAATGCGAAAAATCAAATTTGACATTAAATGCAAAGTTACAATTTGGTATAAAAGGTTGGCATGTAACGATTATGAAAATTAAAATCTGGATTCCAGTGCTGATCATTCTCGGCGGCATTTCGTGGCTCGCCTTCTCAAATTTGAGCAAGGCCAATTACTTTTACAATGTCGACGAGCTCCCCCCTCTGGGTGACCGTGTGTACAGCCACGGTCTCAAGGTGAAGGGTCGCATTGTGCCCGGCAGCATTGAGGACAAGGGGAAACCCGTGGTCTTCACCATCGCTGAAAACGACAAAGAACTGGTGGTTCACTATATTGGAGAAGAGCCCCTGCCCGATATGTTCAAGGACAGGGCTGAGGCTGTCGTGGAAGGCAGCATGGGCGAGAACGGCGTTTTTTCGGCCAATCATGTTCAGGCAAAGTGCGCATCCAAGTACGAGGCTGAAACCCCGATAGCCGAGGGCTACGGCGAAGAGGCTTACGGCGATGGCTCCACACAAGCGGCAAAGGCCGGGGAATAAGAATTTCCCTAAGCGCGAGTAAGGGGCGGACCCGGAGCCGCGAGGAAATCATTTATGGCAAACATGGGTACCCTGGCGTTGATTCTGGCGCTGGGATTGGCAATTTGCGGCACAATTTCAGCTCTGTTGGCGGCTTACCACGCGCGTGAACGTTTCCGGCTAACCGCGATTCGAGCCTTTCTTGGCTCGGGCCTGCTCGTTCTGGTGGCCATTATCTGCCTGGGGTTTTTACTCCAGCGCGATGAGTTCAGCATCGTATACGTTCAGCGGCATTCCAACGCGGCCTTGCCCGCTATTTTCAAGCTTACCGCCATCTGGGGCGGCAGCCAGGGCTCTCTGCTGTGGTGGACGCTAATCCTCTGCGCATACACCGCCGTGTTCCTGGCCCTTACCCGCAAGGCTCCCAGGTTGATGACCTCCTGGGCCATGGTCTTTATCGGCCTCTCCCTCATTTTTTTTCTGGTGATCAACAACATGGTCGCCAACCCTTTCTACACCTGGAACCAAATTTTACCCAATGGAGAGGCGCCGATCTTCAATCCCAGGGACGGCAACGGACTGAATCCTCAGCTTCAACACTGGGCCATGATCATTCATCCGCCCCTACTCTACACGGGTTACATCGGCTTCCTTTTTCCCTTCGCCATGGCGCTAGGCGCCTTGATCACCCGCATGGAGGGCCGGGAGTGGATTCGCATCATCCGCAACTGGACGTTGGTCGCCTGGCTGGTGCTGGGCGTGGGAATCGTGCTGGGTGGGGCCTGGGCTTATATGGAATTGGGCTGGGGCGGCTATTGGGCCTGGGATCCGGTAGAAAATGCCTCCTTTATGCCCTGGCTGTTGGCGACGGCCTTCATTCACTCCGTGATGGCTCAGGAAAAACGCGGGATCTTCAAGCTATGGAATATACTGCTCCTCGTGGCCACCTTTCTCATGTGCATGTTCGGCACTTTCATTACCCGCTCCGGCCTCATTTCCAGCGTCCATGCCTTCGCGGAGAGCGACATCGGCTTTTATTTCATTGGCTACATCATCCTCAACGCCATTCTCAGCGCATGGGTGCTGATCAGCCGCCGAGGCCACCTCAAGGATGACAACGCGTTTTATTCATTCGCTTCCAAGGAAGTGAGCCTGCTGTTCAACAACGTACTTTTCATCACCATCAGCTTCACCATGCTGCTGGCCACGGTCTTTCCCATGCTGACCGAGGCCCTGAGCGGTGAAAAACGCGAATTGCGTCATGGTTTTTACAATACCGTTGAAATCCCCATCTTCCTTGGTTTGCTGCTGCTGATGGCGATCGGGCCGATCGTCACCTGGAAACGCACCTCCAACCGACTGCTGCGGGAGCGTTTCTTGTGGCCCGCGGTCATTCTCGTTTTGGTATCGGGAATCGGCCTACTGTTGTTCCCCCACAAGCTGATGGCCATGCTCTCCTTCGGTGTGCTGAGCTTTTTGCTTCTCACTATCTTGCAGGAATTTTGGATCGCGATTACACGACGGAGCGAACGTTCCGGCGAAAACCCACTGGGCGCATTTCTCTCGATCGTGAGTCTCAACAAGCGACGGTACGGCGGTTATATCGCCCATTTTGCGGTGTTGTTGATGGCCATCGGCATCACCGGCGCGGCATTCAATCAACAGGCCAAGGAAGAATTGGGCGTAGGCGAGATCATGCGGGTTGGCGGGTATACTTTCCAGGTGGAGTCGATCCGAACCGAAAACACCGATAACTACGCCAGCCTGGTTGCCCAAATCAACCTCATCGAAAACGGACGCGTGGCAAAGAAATTTTTCCCGGAACAGCGGCTTTACCACGCCTCCCAGTCCCAGGCCAGCGAGGTCGACATCTCCACATCTCCGGCGCGGGATTTCTACGTGGTTCTGGCAGGACCCGGTACGGAGAGCACCACCGAACATCCCATCGGGGTCTTTCACATCTACGTCAACCCCCTGGTGCTTTGGATTTGGATCGGCACCCTGTTACTCGTGCTGGGAACCGCAATTTCCATGGTTCCCGACAGGCTGCGTCAAAACGTTGCCGCGGAAGCGCCCATCGGCATGGAGGAGCCTGCATGATGGACACCCTCGGCGGCCCGAACTCTTTGCA
This sequence comes from Acanthopleuribacteraceae bacterium, assembly GCA_041940685.1. Lineage (GTDB taxonomy): Bacteria > Acidobacteriota > Holophagae > Acanthopleuribacterales > Acanthopleuribacteraceae > JBGTRP01. Next base: position 4,786 of record JBGTRP010000354.1, on the reverse strand, counting down.
CCTGTTTATCACCATTCTCAGCGCTCTTCTTTTGTTGTTTTGGGTTTTGCTTCCATTGCTGCAATCCGGAACCGGCGGATCTCTGGACGACGCGCTTTTTCACGAACGCGCGCGGGCTTTGCTCCATGCGCTGGACGAGTTGGGCAAGGGAGAGAAAAAAGTAACCGAGGATGACCGGGCGAACATTCAAAACCGCCTCATTCTGGAGTTGGCCAAGATGTACCATGCCCGAGGCATTCCACCCAACCAACTCCTCGCGGAGGCGGCGCCCCAGGAAGGAGCGGCCGGTGAGCGAGAAACCGCGGCCGAGGGTCACGCCTTCTGCACCGGCTGTGGCAAACCGCGCGAGCGGAGTTACCAATTTTGTCCCTTCTGCGGCAACCAGTTCAAAGCGGCATGAGCAACAACCCGCTTGCATGTAACCTTTTGGGTTTCAGCAGAATTTCTATTCAGTAATGGCCAACAGGCTCGTGGAAGCCGCGCGGGCGCGGCTGCAATCCGTTCAGATTCAGACGTAATCGGATGGTTTTATTGGGCTTTCACATAGAGTTGAAACAAATCAACAAAAGGTTTGGCGAGTTTACCGCGCTACGGGAGCTCAGCGGAACCATCCGGCCCGGCGACCGCATCGCCCTGTTGGGCCACAATGGCGCGGGCAAATCGACCCTGCTCAACTTAATTGCCACGCTTTCCAAGCCCAGCGCCGGGGACATTGTTTATCGCTGGCGAGACCAGCCCCTGACGGATAGGGGTAAAATCCGCGCCCGGCTCTCCTATCTTTCCCACGAGCCCATGCTCTATCCGGACCTCACCGCGGTGGAAAACCTGCGCTTTGTGGCGAGACTCTACGGCCGCGACGATTCCAGTGATTCAATCCAGCCCTTGCTGCGCCGCGTGGGAATGGACCGATTTCAGGACCGTCTTTTCCGTACTTGCTCCCGCGGCATGCAGCAACGGCTCAGTTTGGCACGAGCCCTCTTGCCCTCTCCTGACCTGCTTCTCCTGGACGAGCCTTTCTCGGGTCTGGACGCGGATGGTTTTGCGCGCGGGAAAAGGCTTTTCCGCGAGAGCTCCTGCTCTTGGCTTTTGGTGACCCATGATCCCGCACACGCCTACGAACTCAGCGACCATTTCTGGATCTTGCGCAAGGGCAGGCTCGCGCACGCGATTCAAAAAGTGGATATCAACCTCGCGGATCTCCAGGCGCTTTACCAAGAGCCGGTGTCCGGTGGAGGCCCCGCATGAATCCCAGGCCGCGCATCTTTGCCGCCATGCTTGGAAAAGACCTGAAACGGGAACTCCGTTCCAAGGAAATCTTTATTTCCGGGTTTCTGTTCTCCATCATTCTTCTCTGCGTGATTTACTACGCCACAATCACTAGCGGAATCGCGCATACGAGCATGAGCGCGGGCGCGCTCTGGCTCTGCATCATCTTCTCGGGAACCATCGGATTAAACCGCATTCACCAATCGGAAATGGCCAACAACTGTTACCGCGGGCTGATCCTGGCCCCGGTAGAGGGGGGTTGGCTATATCTGGCCAAGGTAACCGCCAATTTTTTGCTGCTCGGCGCCATGGTCCTGTTGCTGTTTCCCCCGCTTTGGCTCTTCTTCCAAATCCATACCGTTTCGCAACCGCTTTGGTTGGTCGCCAGCCTCCTGCTCGGAATCTTGGCCTTTGTAGCCGTGGGCACCCTGGTCGTGGCCATTGCCGCAAATACCCGCATGAGCGATGTCTTGTTCCCCATGGTTCAACTCCCACTGGTTGTACCCGTGCTGATCGCTGGGGTAAACTCTACCGCGACCGCGCTGAATGAGAATGAGAGCCCATGGAGCTGGATCCAGTTTCTCCTCGTCTTGAACGCGGTGTTTTTATCGGTGGGATTTTTGCTGTACGAATTTTTGCTGGAGGAATGAGGCGATGACGCATCGTTTTGGAGAAATCGCGCTGCTGTCCGCGGCCTTCGTGGTAATGGAGCTCGCCCTGGTCTGGGGTTTGGGCGTTGCCCCGCCCGACAAGGAGCAGGGCAATATTCAGCGCATTTTTTATTTCCATATGGGCTGCATCTGGCCCGGATTTATCGCCTTCTTCCACGTGCTTTACGCCTCTATTCGCTATTTGACCAGTCGGGACCTGAGCTGGGATCGCAAGGCGCTTGCCTCCGGCGAAGTAGGGTTGGTGTTTTCCACACTGGTTCTGATCACCGGACCCATCTGGGCCAAACCCACCTGGGGCGTTTGGTGGGCCTGGGACGCCCGGCTCACCTCAATGCTGATTTTGTGGTTCGTATTTCTGATTTACGTCAATCTTCGGCATTATATTGACGACGCTCAGATTCGACCTCGGATCAGCGCGGTGCTGGGCATCGTCGGCGCCAGCATGGTGCCCTTTGTCTATATGTCCACTCGTATTTTTGAAACGCAACACCCCAAACCCGTGGTCATGGGCGATGAGGATTCCGGCATCATGGACCCCAATATGGGGATCGCCCTGATCTTGGCGCTTGCCGCCTTTACCCTGCTCTACCTGTTGTTATGGCGGATAGGGACGGGTATTTTTTCCGCGGGAACAAGGCTGGAAGACATTCATTCGAGAATCATTTTGCTGGAGGATCGTTAGATGAGTGGCAATTTGAATTACCTGATCGCGGCCTATTCAGCCATATGGCTGGTATTGGGCGCTTACATTTTCATTCTTATCGCGAGGAACCGCCGGCTCCACAAACGCCTGGAGGATTTAGAACAGCGCCTTGCCGACTTGGAGGGCAACGCATCCTCCAATCCGTCTTAGCAGGCTGTTTTTCCGCCGGCTCGACCGTTCTCTGAGCCAAAGGACCGATTCCTGAATCTTTCTGGCCGCCTTGTCAAAAACCGCTAGATTGTCTGGTGAACAAGGAGGCCATATGATTGTTCTGTCCCTACTCTACTTTTTTCAGCAACCCGATCAAGGAATCGAGGCCTACGCGAAACTCGGCTTCAGGGAGTCGCCCTACGCGGAATTGCGCGGGGTGATCCGCCTTGGCGAAGAACAGGCTCGGTCCCGCAACCACTTCCGCTTCAGCCGGGATGACGCCGGCCGGATCGTTCGAGTCAGCTTCCAGCGTGGAGAACAACTCCGGGCCCTCAACCATGCGGCCAACCACTTTTTCCACGGGTCTGTTCTCCATATCCGTTACGAGGACGATCGGGAGATTCGCCATTACGAGGATACCTTCGGCAACCGCGTTCTGTTTTGGGGCGAGGTTTTTGAAGAGCATTATTTCTACAATCGCCAGGGCGAGCGCATCCGTTTGCAGTTTTTGGGCAGGGACGGCCGCCCCATTGAAAGTGACTGGGGCATCGCGGAATACATTTGGCGGAAAGTCGGACCGCATTCGGTGGTTGAAGAGCGCTTCAACCTGGCGGACGAGGCTGTTGACCTTCGCCCCGGCTTTTCATTTGGCCGCTTGCGCTTGATTTATCATCCCAATGGATGGCTGGACCGGATGCAGAACATCGACAATCATGGCGAGTTGGTGGAAAACGAATCCGGCGCGGCTCAAGATCGGCTTGAATACGACGAGCTCGGAAACATCATTGCCTGGAATGTGCTGGACAAGCACGGCAAGCCGGAAAAGGGCAACGGCCCAGATGTGGCCAGGGGCGAAATGCAGTACAACGAGTGGGGAGACGAAATCGGCATCGTTCATTACGACGAAGAGGGCGTACCGATGGTCAACGCCTACGGATTTTGCGCCTCCAGCACCCAATTCGACCGTTTCGGCAATATGGTTTCCCGCACTTTTTTGGGTACGGACGGGAAGCCCACGCCCCATTTGACCGCGGGTTACCAATCCCTGATCATGATTTGGGATGAAACGGGAATGGAGAGGCGGCGCTTTTTTCTACTCGGACCCAATGGCGCGCCGTTCAATCATCAAACCCGGGGCTACGCGGAGATCGTTCGAAATTACAACCAGAATCGACAGGTCACGAGCATCTCTTTTCTTGACCGCCAAGCTTACCCGACCATCCATAAAAGGTTGGGGGTCGCCCGCATTCAACACCATTACGCTTCGGATGGCAGGCTGCAACGCACCGAGTATTTTGACACTCGGGGAAGGTTGGTCCCGAACCTCCGCAATGGCGCTTATGTAGAGGTTTTCGAGTATGATCATCAGGGCCTGCTGGAGTTCCGCCACAAGCTGGCGCCCTCGGAGTGAGAATTGTTCTTTGCGCTAATGGTTCTTCTTTTCCCGCACGGCCTCGAAACCGCCGCCTGGAGAAACCTGCGATGAATCGTTCGCCTAATTCAAAGCTCATGTACTGCCTCGGATTGGCGACCATCTGGCTGCTCTACGCGCTGCTTCTGGCCGTGCAAAGGATCGGAGAAGATCTCGCGATTGGCGCGGAAATAACCATGGCCCAGGCGCTACCCAAACCACTGGTGGCCGCCTTTTGGTGGGCGCTCCTAACGCCCCTGATGCTGCGACTTGCAAAAATTCGCTGGCCCGGCCTCTCACCCTGGCGCTCACTCTGGCGGAACCTGTTGCTACACGCGGCCTGCGGTATTGTCCTCACCTATATCCACGATGTTGCGGCTACCTTTACCATTTTTTTGGCGAAGGGGCATCACATCTTGGAGTTCAATCCTTTTTCGCGCAGATGGCTGTTGCACTTCTTGCGCTATCCGCTTCCCTTCACCTATATCCTGGTGGTGGTGATCGCCAAAATATTTCATGCCGAGCGCGGGCGGCAGCAGGAAAAAAGGAGGCGGATACAACTCGAGTCGGAACATGACCGTTTGA
>JBGTRP010000353.1:0-7491 GCA_041940685.1 Acanthopleuribacteraceae bacterium | reverse complement strand
CGACGAAAAGACTCTCTCCCGGCTGGAGATTCGCAAGGAGCTCGAACCGGGAGTCCTGGCCTTTATGGATGAGCGTCTGCTTCGCCGCGCCTTTCACAACCTGATCGTCAACGCGATTCAGGCCATGGAGCAGGAAGGCGCTCTAGCCCTGAAACTCGTCAAGGGGAAAGATGCGCTTGACATATGGATTGAGGACAGAGGCCCGGGAATTCCCGAGGAGGAGAGGCACCGCGTATTTGATGCCTATTTCAGCACCAAGGATCAGGGAACCGGCCTGGGATTGGTGATCGCCAAAAAATATATCGATCTGCACGGCGGAAGCCTGGCAATCGATCCCGGCTACCAGGAGGGCACCCGGTTTTTAATTCACCTGCCCCTCGTGGCCGAGGAGACGGATGATACGGAGGAAGGAGATTGAAATACTTTGCCTATGGCTCCAATCTCCTGCACCAAAGACTTTTGGCGCGAACCCCATCCGCGCAACCACTGGGCGTCGCCAGCCTGGAGGGGTACGACCTGCGTTTCCATAAGAAAGGAACCGATGGTTCCGGTAAGGCGGATGCATTTTTCAGTGGCCAGCGCGAGCATGTGGTTTGGGGCGTAATTTACGAGCTTACTGCCCGGGAGAAGCTGGTTTTGGACCAAATCGAGGATCTGGGCCGGGGTTATGAGGAAAGGGAGGTGGCGTTGGAGGCGGATTTCGGCCCTACCCTCGCCTTTGCCTACCTCGCCATGGCGCGATTCCGTGACGAAACCATGGTTCCCTTCCACTGGTACAAAGAATTTGTCCTGGCAGGCGCCATCCAGAATGCCTTTCCCGAACCCTACATCCAACGCATTCGGGAAACCCCATCCCGGCCCGACCCCAATTCCAAACGGTCCTCGGCGCAACAGGCAATCCTGAAGAGCGCCCATATTGGCCCCAAATTACTCTAGGCAGCCCAAGTTCCATATTCCTGGCGCTGTTGGTGCTAGCGGCATTGGGAGAGGTTTGAGCCATTCTTCCGCCAGCCCCCGATCGCAGCATGGGCATGGTTTTGGCTGGATAAATTCCCCGATGCAGCGCAACTTGGTATGATATTGCGCTGACCGTGGAGGAGGCGTTCGCCGCCTCGATCTCGGATCTCCGGCGCGAAAGCTAGAATCCCCATATGGAGAAGTAACATGACCCAATCCGATCACCCCGGCATCGAGACCCTGTGCGTTCACGCGGGCGTCGAGCCCGAGCCAATAACCGGCGCCATTATGACCCCTATTTTTCAGACATCGACCTATGTCCAAAAAGGGCCGGGCGAGCACTTGGGATACGACTATTCGCGCGCGGGCAATCCAACCCGCACCTCGCTGGAACGCTCGCTGGCCGCTTTGGAAGGCGCCCGACACGCGATCAGCTTCTCCTCGGGACTCGCCGCGGAGCAAGCTGTGCTGCAGACGCTGGAGCCCGGCGCCCATGTGCTGGTTTCCGAAGATGTTTATGGCGGAACCGGCCGATTGTTCCGAAAATTATTCGCCAAGTACGGCATTCGCTTCGAGTTCCTCGACATGCGTGAGGTTTCGGCGGTGCAGGATCGGGTTCGCGAGAACACCAAGCTGATTTGGGTGGAAACTCCGACCAATCCCATGCTCCAAATCGTGGATATTGAGGCAATGTCGGAGTTGGCGCGCGCGAATGGCGCCAAGCTGTTGGTAGACAACACATTCTGCTCCCCCACCCTGCAACGCCCACTGGCCATGGGCGCCGACCTGGTTTTGCACAGCACGACCAAGTACATCGGCGGTCACAGCGACTTGGTCGGCGGGGCCGTGATGACCGATGACGATGACCTGGCGGAACAAATCGGATTCGTCCAATTTGCGGCCGGCGCGGTGAACGCCCCCCAGGAGTGTTTCCTTCTGTTGCGCAGCATCAAGACTCTAGCCCTGCGTATGGAGCGTCATTGTGCGAACGCGCTCAAGCTGGCCCAAACATGGGAACGGGAAAAGGCCTTCTCTCGGGTAATCTACCCCGGCCTGGAGTCCCATCCCCAGCATGAGTTGGCCCGGCGGCAGATGAGCGGCTTCTCCGGAATCGTCACCGTCTCGCTTCCCGGCGGTTTGGAGCGCGTGACGCGCTTTCTCACGAGCCTGAAGGTCTTCAAGCTAGCCGAGAGCCTGGGCGGGGTGGAATCGCTCGTCAATCACCCCGAAACCATGACCCATGCCAGCGTGCCCCCGGAACTGCGCGAAAAACTGGGAATTGACCCATCCTTAATCCGGTTTTCCGTGGGCATTGAAACCGCCGATGATTTGATCGCGGATGTGCGGCAAGCCCTGCAAGCCTGAGATCAAAGGTCAGGCCTCGATTTCGCCTTCCCGCGGTTTGGGGCCGGGGCTAAAAGATGGTCTGCGCCGAATACCGGCCGCTGCCGCTGGAAGAGTGGCGTACGCGGATTTTGGAGTCCGGCGTGACCACGGCCGGTAGGTAGACGCTGAAGGTGGCCCCGAGGCTTACCTGGCTCTCCACCCCGATGTGGCCCCCCATCATTTGAGAAAAGTGTTTGCTGATATAGAGACCCAAACCGGGTCCCTCATAGCGCGTGCTTCCGTGGGCAGTGGTGAACTCGTCAAATATGATTTCCACGTTCTCGGCCGGAATGCCGATGCCCGTGTCCTTGACCTTGAAGCATATGACCTCGCTTCCGCTTTCCCGCATGCGCATCACAACCAGAGAGATATCCCCCTGCTGCGTGAACTTGTTTGCATTGGTCAACAGGTTGAGCAAAATGCCCTGAACCTTGACGAGATCGGCGACCATCGCGCCGATCCCCTCCGGGATATATTTCACATTCAGCGTGTTACCGGTTTTCTCCAGCATGGGGTGGATATGATCGAGCACGAGGCCAACCATATCGCGAATATCAAAGGTTTCCAAAAAGAGCTCTCCCTTACCGCCATCTATCTTGGCCAGTTCCATCAGGTTGTTTACCTGGGCGAGTTGGTAATAGGCCGAAGACTTGATTTTCGCTAAATCTTCAAGGCATTGGCGCACATCGAAATCGGTGACTTCCACATCTTCTAGCTCTTCCGCCAGAATCTCGCTATAACCGATGATCGCGTTAAGCGGCGTACGCAGCTCATGACTCATGTTGGTAAGAAAGGCGCTTCTGGACCGGGTGGTGAGGACGGCCTGGCGCTTTATTTTTTCAAGCTCTTCCACTCGCGACCTGTAGTGTTTCCGTCTGCGCCCCAAAAACATCGCGCCCAGACCCAGGCTCAGCGCCAACAGACCCAGTACGGCAACCGCCCAGGCGGAAGCATGCCAGGGTCGGCCCACGCGAAGGCGAGCGAGGTTGTTGTATTCATGCGCAACACCGTCGTGGTTGGTGGCCCTGAGATGGAAACGGTATTCTCCCGGCGGAAGCTTCGCATAAACAGCCTTCCGGCTGGCGCCGTTGGAAACCCAGTCTCGGTCGTATCCTTCCAGCTTGTAATCGAACCGGTGATTGCCCGGATTGGTGTAATCAAAGGCGGCAAATTCAATTTGGATTAGGTTATCCTCATCATCCAGCTCAAATGGGCGCTCCAACTCACCGAGGGCCAACTCACGGTCCAATGCTTGAAAACGGGTGATGGCTACCTGCGGCCTGAAAAAATGATCCCGCACCTCGGCGGGAAAAAAGCTGTTAATCCCACCCGGACCACCGAAAAAAAGCTCGCCCCTGGCGGAGCGGAAGGAAGAACCGCGAAAAAACTGCTCCCCCTGTAATCCATCTCGCGGCCCATAGTTTCGGAAGGTTTCAGAGTGAATGTCGAAACGGGAAAGGCCGCGGTTGGTGCTCAACCACAACATTCCGTTTCCCCCGTTTTCGATTGCGTAAACCGCGTTCCCATCCAACCCGTCCTGAACCGTGAAAAGGCGAAATCCACTGGTTTCCGGGTCCAGCCGGTTGAGCCCCTCCGCGGTTCCCACCCAGAGATAGCCGCCGAGCTCCATTAGGCTGAGCACGGCGTCGTTGCTGATCGTATTCGGGTTTTGGGGATCGTGTGAGAAGGTGGTGAAGCTCTCCCCGGCAGGGTCGTACCGGCTGAGCCCGCCGGACCTTGAGCCCAGCCAAATGGTTCGAGAGCGTCCCTGATGCAGGCAGTGGATCCAGCCCTTGGCCAGGGAACCCGGAGTCCTTCTAATGTGGCGGAAATGACGGAACGACTCGCCATTGTAGCGGAAAACGCCCTTTTCTCCGCCTACCCACAAAACCCCGGTATCGTCGACCAAAAGGGCGAACACCCGATCGTTTGACGCCGCTCGGCCATCACCGGATTGGAGCGGAACCCGTTCAAAGTTTCGCCGGCCCTTATTCCATCGGTTCAGTCCTCCAAGGGTTCCCACCCATAGGCGTCGCTCGGCATCCAGGGCCAAGGAGGTCACATGATCATGAGAAAGCGTCCGTGTATCGTCCCTTTCATGGCGAAACCGTTCGAATTGGTCTGTCTGCCGATTCCAACGGGTCAACCCTTGCTCCGTGGAGCCCAACCAAAACCCACCCTCAGCGTCTTCCAGCATGGTAGACACGCCACTGGGGGGAATCAGCTCACCGGTTTTGCGCAAGCGAAACTTTTGCTGTTTGAGGTCCAACCGAAATATCCCGTCACGGCGCATGCCGACCCAAAGATTTTCCGAAAGATCTTCGAAGATGGCCCTGACGTCCAGGGTCTTGTCCGCGGAGGAGGTGGGATGCTCGATGGGCACCGGGGCGAAGCTTTTGTTGGCCTGGTTCCAGAACCAAAGACCGTCGAAATGGGTCCCCACCCATATTCGACCCACACGATCCTCGTAGAGGGCGTTTATCTCGGCCCCACCCCCCGGCCCGCGCGGGTCCGAAAAGTACTCGACCTCGCCGGAGCGCGGCTGGATGCGCGCCAATCCATGGGAGGTACCGACCCAGAGCCGCTGAAAACGATCCAGGCACAACCGCCGAATCTGGACATTGTGAAGATCGATGCGGCCCGGCCGCGAAGGCGTGAACCGCTCCGCGATATCGGTATTTGGGTCGAGTTGTACCAAGCCATGGTCTCTACCAATCCAAAGCCTGCCGTCGGGGTCCTCCGCAAAGCACCAAATACGACCCCCCGTGAGCAGGTTTCCCTCGCCCGTCAAACCACGATATTGCGTAATTAGGCCTCTCGACCGGTCAAAACGGTTGACGCCGTCCAAGGTTCCCACCCAAAGCGTGTTGTCCTTGGAGAGGAACAGGGTTTGGACGAAATCGCTGCTCAGACTTTCAGGATCTCCCACATCCGCGCGGTAGCTACGAAAGCCCTCCTCCCCGGGGTCATAGCGGTTTAAACCGCCGCCCCATGTTCCCATCCAGAATCGCCCATCCTCTTCTTGAAGGATGGCGCTCACGGAGTTGGAAGAAAGCGTGGATGGATCGTGGGGATGATGGTAAAAGGCCTTGAATTGGTAGCCGTCAAAACGGTTCAAACCATTTTCAGTACAAAACCAAAGATAGCCGGTATCGTCCTGAAGAATCGCGTATACGCTGGGATGGGACAGGCCGTCGCCCGTCCCCAGATGCTCGATGTGGGAGACCACGGATTGGGCCGACAGCGGACTGAGCACAAAGGGCAGCATCCTCCAAAAAAGGCGCCAACCGGGATTGCCAAACCTCAAACTCTTGGTCATGCGAATTTCCGGAAATGTTCAAAAATTCCTCAGCGCGGATAATCACTTTAAACTACCACGTTCCGAAAGCATAATGAAGCAAAATCCTTATATAATGGCCATGCGGCAGTCGCATCCATTTTCGGGGGCCGCGGCTGAACAGGACCCTTCCCCAACCCACCCTCGATGGACTTGGAGAGCAACATTCGCCCCAGGCAGGAGAACCCATGAGAGACGCCTTCCTTTTCGATGCCGTACGAACCCCGCGCGGCCGGGGAAAACCGGATGGTTCCCTGTACTCGGTCAAACCCGTCGATCTGGTGGTTACCCTGCTGAAGGCGCTCCAACAGCGCAATGACCTGAACACGAGGGCCGTGGACGACTTGGTATTGGGTTGCGTGACGCCCATCGGAGAACAGGGCGCTGATATCGCGAGAACCGCGGTTTTACACGCGGGTTGGGATCAATCCGTTCCTGGCGTGACGCTGAACCGTTTCTGCGCTTCCGGCCTGGAAGCCGTCAACCTGGCGGCCATGAAAGTCCGCTCCGGGTGGGAAGACTTGGTCGTCGCGGGCGGAGTTGAATCCATGTCCCGCGTGCCCATGGGCGCGGATGGCGGCGCATTGTTCCTCGACCCCAGTATTAATTTCAACACGGGGTTTATTCCCCAGGGCGTGTCCGCGGACGTGATCGCCTCCATGGAGGGCTTCAGTCGCGAGGAACTGGACCATTTTGCCGTTGGCTCCCACCACAAGGCCGCCGCGGCCCGATTGGCGGGGTACTTCAAGAAGTCGATGGTGGCGGTAAAGGATTTCCATGGAAAAACCATTTTGGACCACGACGAGACGGTCCGCGAATACACCTCGCGCCAAGCCATGGCCAAGCTCAAGAATCTGGACCTGCTCGAGGGCCGCATCTCCATCGCCGACATCGAATCCTCGATGCCGTCCATGCGCGTTGATACCAGCCGCTCGATGCCGGTGGTGTCCACCGCCTGCATCTGCTCCACGAGCGAGAAGAAATTGTTCAGCTGCACAAGCGTCTGCGCGGCCTCGGCATCGCTGGTTTCGATGCGGGCCAGATGCGCGATGCGCTTGACGTCGGAAAGTTCGAGAGCCATGGCGTGGTGCGGCGCGTCGGCGCCGGGTTCAGTCCTGCGGACTGGAGGAGTTTCGGCCGGTGGCGAAAAGGGCGGTGGCGCGATGCCGGCGTCCACCCTGTTCGCGTTCTGGCGGCCGTCGGAGTGCCGGGAAGGGCGTCATGCGCCGGGCAGCATGGCGCAATGGCCAAGGCGTGCCGGACGGGTGCGCCCGGGGGACACCCCAGGATCGTCGAAGTTACAAGTTTTTCCGGGGCCAAACGCCCCGAAACAGCGAGAATTATAAGGTATGATTATGCGTTGCAGATTCCCCGCAACGCGCGCTCCACTTCGGATGGGCAGGGATGCCCGATGGTGACGCCGTCGGCACAGTCCGGACGGTTTTCGCGGTCGACCAGAACGGCCCCGGGACCCGGAACGGACCAGTTCCGAGCGTCGGCCGTCGCAGCCGTGCAACACTGGCGGCGCATGATAGCCGTCGGCGCCATACAAAAGGGGGACGCACTATCCGGTACGGCGTGGAAGTCCGGCGCGTATTGGACACGGGGTTGCGCGGTGACCATCCTGCGATATGCAGAGGGAAATCATCGCATTTTCAGTCGTAACAATCAGGTTCCTCCGATTAGGCTACTGCGATCGTCAGGCGTTTTTGTCCTGTCCGGCGCATTTGGCGGCGAACTTTCGCGCAGAGTTTAATCAAAGGTTCCCGTAGGTCCGGCGTGCAGGCATGCGCCGGATGCGGATCGCCGCT
>JBGTRP010000352.1:0-7505 GCA_041940685.1 Acanthopleuribacteraceae bacterium | reverse complement strand
GCAGGTGCGCTACCAGGCTGCGCTACTCCCCGTATCGGCGCGTGAATACTAACCTTTCAACCCCCGTTTGTCAATTCTAAACGCGGGCGTAGGCTGGGGTTTGCAAGGGTTCCGTTGGCGGGGAGCGAACGGAAAAAGGGACGGGCGGCAGGCCGCCCGTCCCGAGGTGTCGACGGAGTGGGAGGTAGGGAACTTTACGGAAAATGGGAACCATTGCCGAGTTTGGCTCCCAAGGGGAGTATTTGCGCATTCGCACCATTTTTGCCTTCTGCATGGCAACTTGGCCCCGGGAGATGTAGAATAACCGCTGGTACATGAGGAGCACGCATGAAACGCGTTGGTTGGACCATCATCATTTTGAGCTTGGTCGTCCTGTTGGCCGTGGGCATCGCGGAAGTGACCGGGCTTTCCCTCAAGATTTCCTCGGTGATCGCAGCGGCCCTGGGTGTGCTGGTGTACCTGATGCTGGACCCCCGGCCCGAGCAGAACCCCAATGACGCCACCATTATCCGCTTGACCAAGGGAAGCTGGTACCGCAAGCGCAAGTGAGCCGCGCATGCTCCGGTCCGCGCGGAAAGGAGCGCCTCGCGGTCGGTCCCGCGCCGCTGCCGGTCGAGTTCGCGAACGCGGTGCTCCAGCCGGGTAAGCACGCTCATAGAGGAAAGTCCAAGCCGCATCTTAGGCGGATTCCGCCAATTTGAGCTCGAGGAAGGTTTCCCGGTGTAGGTTGGTGTATTGCAGCAAGTCCATCTTGATGCGGGAGAAATCTTCAAAGTGATGGTAGCCATCCGGGTTTTGGGCCATGCGGTCCATGACCTGGTTGAGCTCGTTCAGAAAACCCTGGAATTTTTCCTTGAACTCGGCCGAGTGTTGGTTCAGGTATTCGATTTTGGCCGGATGGTAACCCTGGCGAAACAGCCTCAGGCTCATATCGGCGAGTTGTTTTTGGCACCAGTCGATCCAAGCTTGCGTTGTCATGGTACGTCCTCCATATCCGTGATACATTCATCATAAGGTCCGTACCGGACAGCCTTTGTCGGAGCATCTAAAAAAATGAACCGTTCGGATTTGATTCACGCACTTCAAGAAAGTACAGGATTGCCGCATAAGGAGGCCGATTGGCTGGTGCGTCAATTTTTCGACGCCATCCATGAGGGCTTGAGAAAAGACGGTCGGGTAGAGTTGCGCGGTTTTGGGGTGTTCAAGGTGTGCCATCGCAACCAAGCAGGGTTCGTAAACCCCAAGGATGGCCGTTATTATGGCGGGATGGCTTTGAAAACCATCAAGTTCTATCCCTCGTCGGCCACCGGAAACGATGCTTTTTGAGAAAAGCACCAGGCATCGAAAGCCGCGTGAATCGCTTGCTCCCGCGAGGGGCTCAGCTCTTGAAATTCCAGACCCAGGCGCGTCCCGCTTTCCAGATGGGCGACATGTACAATGCGCGCTTTTTCGAAGCTAACCCTTTGCGAACGCAGCTCAAAGGACCCTTCGGTGAGCGGTTCGTCCACGGCGAATTCAATTTTTTGCGGGATCAGGATGCCAATGCCCCGTGTATTGAAATCGACCAGAATCCCCTGGCGGCGTTTTCCCCGCTGATGAAAGGCGATGGCAATGGGGTTGCGGGACTCCGCGGTGAGCCGAATATGTTTGCGTCTCGCGAGGAAGTGGACTGTTTCTTCCAAAACGAAGAACAGCGATGAAGCGCGGACAACCATTTGGTTGGATACGGCGCGATAAGCTCCTTTGCGGTCGCGGAAGGTAAGCGTCCATGTCCGGTCGCCGTCCACTGGCGCCGATCGGCCACGCGGCGCCTTGAGCTCCACGGTGCGTGCCGCCGGATCGATTTTGAGCAGGGGCAGGGTATAGAGTTGCTTGGCGGAGTTCGCCAGGTAACAGGTTTTGACCCGCTCCTTGCTTTGAAAGGCGGATAAAACTTCACGACAGTCAAGCCTGTTGAGCGCCATACAATCATCCTGAATCAATCTGGGTGTGCTAGCCCGATTGTAACACGGATTCAGGGTTCGCGATCAATGGCGAGCCGAACGGCGGACAGGAATTCGGAAACCCTTTTCACGGCGGTATCCACATCCTGGGATTCGCCCAGCATCTTGATGATGGCGCTGCCGATGACCACCCCGTCCGCGTGTTGGCCGATGGCTGCGGCATCCTCGGGCGTGGAAATCCCGAATCCCACCACGAACCTTTTCAGGTGGCGCCTTACCCGGGAGAGGTAGCCTTCCAGGCCGCTGGCGACGCCTTTCCGCACCCCCGTCACGCCGGCCACGGAAACGCCGTAGCCAAAGGATGTCGTATGGGGCGCGATGGTTTGTATGCGGGACTCGGGCGTGGTGGGCGCGATCAGGGGAATGTAGTGCAGGTTCGCGGCTTGCAGGGCCGCGATCAGGGGGCCGGCCTCCTCCAGGGCGAGATCCGGAACCAGAACCCCGTGGAACCCCGCCCGCTCCAGCAGCCTGGCGGCCTCTTCCAGGGAAGGGGCCAAGGCGTTGAGCGGGTTGAAATAACTGAAAAAGATCAGGTCCGCGCGGATTTGCGGCCGCAAATGGCGCACCTCCTCCACGATCCAACGAGCCGTAACACCATTGGCCAGGGCGCGTTGGCTCGCGGCCTGGATGGCGGGCCCATCCGCGATCGGGTCGGAAAAAGGAACGCCGATCTCGATGAAATCCGCGCCATTGCGGTCCATGGCCTTGAGCAGAGGCTCGAACCAGGTTGGTTCGGGATGACCCGCGGTCAGAAAGGGGATGAGCAGCTTTCTCAAGGCCTAGCCTCCTGGTCGTAGATGTTGTTCGTAGGTGGCCATATCCTTGTCGCCGCGGCCACTGAGATTGACGATGAGCACTTGGTCCCTCTCCATTTCAGCCGCCAGCTTATCGGCTTGGGCGAGGGCATGCGCGGATTCCAGCGCGGGAATGATGCCTTCCAGACGGGAGAGTTTTTGAACCGCATCGAGTGCCTCCCGATCGGTGACCGACAGGTAGGCGACCCTGCCTGAATCCTTGAGGTACCCATGCTCGGGGCCCACGCCCGGGTAGTCAAGCCCCGCGGAAATAGAATGCGCCAAGGCCACTTGGCCGTGGTCGTCCTGGAGCAGGTAGGACATGGAGCCATGCAGGACCCCGGGCCGGCCGCGCGTGATGGAGGCGGCATGGCGGTCCGTGTCCAGACCCTCGCCCGCGGCCTCCACCCCGATCAGGCGGACTTTCTTGTCCAAAAGCGGATAAAAAATACCCATGGCATTGGAGCCGCCGCCCACGCATGCGACGACCGTGTGGGCCTCCAACTCCTTTTCCGCCAGTTGTTGTAGGCACTCTTCGCCGATGACCTTCTGAAAATCGCGCACCATGGCCGGATAGGGATGGGGGCCCACCACACTGCCAATAATGTAAAAACTGTCGGCCACGTTGGTGACCCAGTCGCGGATGGCTTCGCTGGTGGCGTCTTTCAGCGTTCGTGTGCGGTAGACATTGAGCGCCTGACGCCGGACGTCTTCCTCGCCCATGTAGACCACGCAGGGCAGATCGAACAGCGCGCAAACCGTGGCCGTGGCCACGCCATGCTGACCCGCGCCCGTCTCCGCGATGATGCGGCTTTTGCCCATTTTCCTGGCGAGAAGGATTTGGCCGATGGTGTTGTTGATTTTGTGGGCGCCTGTGTGGTTGAGATCTTCTCGCTTGAGAAAGATCCGGGCGCCGCCGCGCTCTTGGCTCCAGCGCTCGGCCTCGTAGAGCGGGGTGGGCCTGCCCACATAATCCTTGAGGTAGAAACGGTACCGCGACCAGAAGGGCTCGTCTAAGGAATGGTAGACGCGCTCCAATTCATCCAGCGCGGGCATCAGCGTTTCGGGCACGTATTTTCCGCCAAAGGCGCCGAAGTGGCCGCCCTCGTCGGGGAGTCGGATCTGGTGGTTGTCATGATTCATGGCGCCGCTCTCCTCACGTTTTCTATGAACCGCCTCATCTTCGCATGGTCCTTGTGGCCGGGTCGGGTTTCGATGCCGCTGGAGACGTCCACGCCCCATGGCCGGTAGCGGCGCACCAGGTCACCCACGTTCTCCGGGGTGAGCCCACCGGCCACCAGGTACTTGCCGGGCACTTCGGGAAGAATGCTCCAATCGAAGGTCAGGCCCGTGCCCCCGCTCCGCTTTTCCAGGCTGGTGTCCAGCAGGAACCTGGTGCCGGCCTGAGCCAGGCGCGTCTTGTCCAGCCGGCTCCCCTCGATACCCAGCACCAGGTAGCCGCCCCAGGCGTGGACTTGCGCCGCACTCTCCTCGCCATGGAATTGGAAGTCATCGAAGCGCAACTCGGCTCGCAATTTATCCAACGTCGCGGGGGGAAGGTTCCGCACCACGATCACCCGCCTCAGCTTGCCGGACACCAGGCTCAGCAGTGTTTTTAGCCGAGGCAGGTCCACGAAACGCGGGCTTTCCGGGACATGGATGAATCCCAGCATATCCGCGCCCAACTCAACCGCGGCGCGCACATCGTCGGGCCGCGTCAGACCGCAGATCTTGACGCGGGTCATGAGGCAACCAGCCCGCGAAGCCGCCGCTCGGGTTCTCCGCCGGTCATCAGATACTCGCCGATGAGAAAGTAGGCGTAACCCGCCCGGTAGAGCCGCCAGAGATCCTCGCGGCTATGAATGCCGCTCTCGGCTACCTTTGGCACGTGCTCGGGCAGGTCACCCACCAGGTCGATCAGGCGATCGATACGCGTGGTAAAGCGGGTCAGATCCCGGCAATTGAGTCCCAGAAAGTCGATGGGCGCGTCGGCCACGGTGGTCAATTCCTCGGGATGGTGGATTTCGCAGAGCACCTCCATGCCCAACTCTTGGGCCAAGAGGCAAAAGGAATGCAGGCGTTCGCGGTCGAGGATGCGGGCGATGAGCAACACCACATCCGCGCCGGCCTGGCGCGCCTCGTAAAACTGGTACTCGTCGATCATGAAGTCCTTGCGCAATAGGGGTAGATCGACCCTTTGGCGCACCGCAGCCAAATCCCCCATGGAGCCCGCGAAATAATGGGGTTCGGTCAACACGCTCATGGCCGCGGCCCCGCCGGCTTGGTAGGCCCCCGCCATGGCCGCTGGATCAGCGAGCGGGTTGATATGGGGCTTGGAGGGGCTTTTGCGTTTGAACTCCGCAATCACAAGCGGTTTCCCAAGTGCGAGCTTTGCCGTGAGGCTTCGCGGCGTATGGATCGCTTGGTCCGCTGCAGCGCGCATTTCGATCAGGCTCATTTCGGACTTGCGGCCACGGACAACCTCGCGGGTCTTGGCTACGATGGAATCCAGAATATGCATGGTCCTCGTCCAATTGGCTGGTGCGGCGAGAGTTTGCCCTGCCAAAGAATTTGCCGGTTTCGACTGGAAGGGCTTAACCTTTCGTGCTCCAAGCGGCCAAGGCCTCGACCTTTGCCCAGGCTTTTCCGGTGTGGATGGCCTCGCGCGCGGCCCGAAACGCCTCGTCGAGGTCCTTGTAGGCTCCGGTCGTATGCATGGCGAAGCCCGCGTTCAAGACGGTCATCTCCAGGGCCGGGCCTTCAACCGCGCGCCTGAGCACATCCTCGAAGACCGTTCGGTTTTGCTCCAACGTTCCGCCGGGAATTTGTTCCGGCTCGACCAGGTTGAAGCCATGCCTGCGGGGATCGAAGATATAGGAATGGAAGGCGCCGTCGCGGACCTCGGTGATTTTGGTGCGCGTGGTCAGGCTCAGCTCATCGGAGCCATCCTCGCCGTAAGCCACATAGGCGGTTCTGCCCAAACCCGCGAGCACCTCGCCGAAGATCTCGGTGAGATTCTCCGCGAAGACGCCGATCAATTGATGGGAAACCCTGGCGGGGTTGGCCAAGGGGCCCAGCATGTTGAACATGGTTCGCACGCCCAATTGTTGGCGAATCGGTCCCGCGTGACGCATGGCCGGATGGAAGACCGGGGCGAACATAAACCCGATACCGATCTCCTCGATACACGCGCGCACCCGTTGCGGGCTCATGCCGAGGTCGATCCGCAGCGATTCCAATAAATCCGCGCTGCCACAGGTGGAGGAAACCGCCCGGTTGCCGTGCTTTGCGACGGTGTGACCGGCGCCGGCAACCACGAATGCGGCCGTGGTGGAGACGTTGAAGGACCCGCCGCCGTCACCCCCGGTTCCGCAGTTATCTACCGCGGCGGAATCGCTAAGCTCCAGGGTTTCCGCGTAGCGGAGCATCACCTCGAGCGCCGCTGCAAGCTGGGGCGCCGAAATGCCGTTGCGCATCTGCAGTGTCAGAAAGGCACCCGCGGCCGCCGGATCCAACGTGCCGGACATGAGGCGGTCCACCACCTCGGTGACTTGCTCCGGCCGAGCCGGTTCTCCCGCGATAAGGCCGCTCAGCAACTGTTTCATGATGGATTTCCCCGATCATCGTCATTCGCGTTGGGCGCGGGTCGTTATCCGAAATAACCCTTGGGTTCGGTGAGGTACATGAACCAAGCCAATCCGATACCGCCGAGAAACAATATACCGAAATAAACCCAGAAATGGTGATGCCAAGGGTGGCGTCGCTTGTCGTAGTACATCACATGGAAGCAGGTGCTCAGGATCAGACTGGTTAACAACATGTTCAAAATATGGCTTTGCATTCCCACATCCTCATCACTTGGAGGCGCCATTTTATCACGGCCCCCGCGCCCGTTTCCATCCACAATTTCGGACGGGCCCCACGGCACGATCGAGCCCGGTTTGCGGGCATGAGGTGAAAACTGTCCCGAGGGTCGCGCCGCCTCGGTTCCGTCCGGATTCTATTTCATCTGTTTGAGGCGGTCCTGGAATTGGCGCCGCAGTTGGACCAGTTTCTTTTCATACAAGTCGCGAATGCGGTCCTTATCCGCCTCCATTTGCTCTTTGTCTTTCAAAAGCCTGTCGAGCTGCTTAAAGGCTTGCTGCAGGCGATTTTCCGAATCACGGTTTTCTTCTTCGAGCTCCTTGATGCGGCCCTCGCGCGTCTCTACCTCGAACTTGAACTTGTCCTGGAGCTCCTTATAAAGCCGTTGCGCCTCCAGTAACTCGGAAATTTTGGAATAATCGGCATGGGAGTCAGCCATGTTTTCCCCCTCGTTGCTCCCGGAGTAATAGATTTTTCGATACAACAAATCGAGCTCTTCCGGGTTGGGTGAGGCGGACATTGCCACCTCGAAGGTAATTTGTTCGTTGATGACCAGCGCCAACAGCGATTGATTCATGGACTGCATTTGGTAATAAGCCACGGATTTGGTCATCTCCTCGTCGATGTCGCTGATGCGGTTTTCGGCGATCATTTTGGAGATGATGGGCGAGTTTCGGCAAATTTCCACCGCAGCGGTGCGGCCGCCGTCCTTTTTGACCACCAGCTTGAGCGAGAGGATGGCCTGCAGCACCAGGGAGAGCTGCATGCGGATCTGTTTCTGCTGGTTGGAGGGAAAGGCGTCCAAGATGCGGTCGATCGACTGGCTCGCGCTGTTGGTATGCAG
>JBGTRP010000351.1:0-7525 GCA_041940685.1 Acanthopleuribacteraceae bacterium | reverse complement strand
CGGTATATCTCAGCTCCATGCAGGAGGTATTGAGCGGCATCGCAAGGGGAGAAGGCCCGGCTCGTTACCTGCTCGGTTGCGGCTATTCTGGCTGGGGACCGGGCCAGTTGGACAAGGAAATAAAAGACGGCGCCTGGTGGTTGGCCCCCATGGACGCCGAGTTGGTGCTGTCGCTGCCCTATCACCTGCGGTGGGAAACCGTGCTTCAAAGCATCGGCATCGACCCGAGTTCCATGGGCGGCTCCATCATCGGCGAGGCCTGAACCAACGGCAGGTCCCGAAAATCAGGTTCCGGCGGAAAGCGGGAGAATGACTCCCCGCCGAGTTCATGTCGAATGCAAGGCCGGGGAACCGTGGCAGGCTAGGCGGATTCGTCTTCGTCCGCTTCCTCACCGGATTTGGAATCGAAATTAAGCGATGCCGAGTTGATGCAATAGCGCTGATGGGTGGGTAGCGGTCCATCGCCGAAAACATGTCCCAGGTGAGAGCCGCATTGGGCGCACTTGACCTCGGTGCGGATCATCCCGTGGCTGGCGTCCATCTCGGTATCCACTCGGATACTGTCGATGGGCTCCCAAAAGCTGGGCCAGCCGCTGCCGGAATCGTATTTGGTATCGGAACTGAATAATTTATTGGAACAGGCCGCGCAGCTATAGACACCCGTTTCCTTGTTCTTCCAATATTTTCCAGAAAACGCGGGTTCGGTCCCCTTCTCGCGGAGGATGTGATACTCATCGGGCGTCAGCTTTTGGCGCCATTCCAAATCCGAATGGGTAATTTTGTACTTCTTCACCATCGGCCCCTCTCAGGTTGATTTGGGTTTAGGGTCAACCGCGGCCGCGGGTCTCGCGGCCCCAAAATAGAAAATGCGTTTTTACCGAAAAGAATTCCCATTTTATTTTTGAGCGCGAAGAATGTCTTTCTTCATATCCGAGTCTACTCCCTTTGGCAAAAGCCGACAAGCCCGAGATCGCCCCCAAAACGACCGCGAGAATGGCGGTTGACCCGTACCCGGCGATGAAGGACAATGAAAAGGGGCAAGGCCTTGGCTTGCAAGAGAGCCAAGAGTAGGAGAAGCAAACATGAGCCTGGGCGAAACGGTAATCCAGAGGTTAAAGCAGGCGTTTCCTGACGCCAGGATGGAGCTTCGCGACACGACCGGCAGCAACGATCATTGGGAGCTGGAAATTGCCAGCGATGCTTTTTCAGGCCTATCGCGCGTCAAACAACACCAGGCCATCTACAAACCCTTGCGCGACCTGATCGACAGCAATCAAATCCATGCGCTGAAAATTTCTACCTTTTCCCTGCAAGATTGGGAGAATCGCTAGGACCGATCTCGGGATTCGCGGGTAACCAGGGTGCTCCGGAACAACTCGCTTTGTAAACGGGCCTGTTCCCGGAACAGCGTCATCCCATCCACGACCCGTACGCTCTTCTCGGCGGCAAGCCCCATGAGCCGGGTCCGCTCCGGATTGTAGATGGTTTCGATCAATAGCTCGGTGGAATCCGGCAGGTAATCGAGCGGTGAATCATCCGGGTGCGGAACCATCCCCGCGGATGTGGCCTGCAAGAGAATTGCCGCGCCTTCTTCATGCCTCCGCTCCCAGGGCACCACCTCAGCGGAGGGGTCCAGGCCATTCAGGTTGGACGCGGTGCGGTTGCAGACCTGCGTGGGAAACCCCAGGCTGAGGCCCGCGCATACCGCGGCTCGGCCAAGACCGCCATACCCCAAAACCCGCAGCACCCGGGAGCGGTCCAAGGGACGCAAAAGCTCCATAAGAGCGCCAAAGTCGGTGTTGGCGCCCGTCCATGTCGAGCCATCCGCGAGCAGCGTGTTCACCGCGCCCAGGCCAGCGATTCGAGCGTCTGAAAATTTGGCCGCCGAGGCAAAGGCCGCGCCTTTCATGGGTTTGGTGACAGCCAAGCCGCGCAACTCGGGGAAGGTCCGCATAAGCAGCGCCAAGTCCCCTTCCGAGGAGGCGGGCAAGCCCAGGAACAGGCAATCGGAATCGACTGTCTTCAGAGGCGGATTGTGATAGGCGGGACTTTGCGAGTGTCCGATGGGCGCGCCAATCACCGCGAATAACTTCAGCCTGCCGGGTTTCGTCTCCAATGGCCGGTAAAGCCGCGCCAACAAATCATGGGTCAATTGGCCCGGCGCGACCGCATCCTCCTGGCTCGGCGTTACGAAAGTAAAGGGTGCCCCGTAAAGCAGACTCAATACGCGCGAGGCGGCGTGCTCCGCACCCATGTAAAAGTGGAGCAAGGGCCGCCCTGCCGCGCGCTGGTAGCGGGCGCGCTGATGGGCAAAGTCCTCGCTTCCTGAGCCAACGCCGATGATTTTCACCAGGTCCGCACCGCTCGCGAGCGCGATTGCGAGCCGATCGTCCAGCCTGTCCGAGGGGTCCTCGCCATGATGGGACACCACCGCACGGGCGCCCGCCCGCTGAATCCGGCGGATTTTGGCTTCCAGTTCCTCTTCGTCCAATTCAAGATCTATCAGGTCGAATCCCGCATCCAAGCAGGCGAGCCGCGCGGGCCACCCAACCGTCTCGCGCGCTTGCAATGACGCGTTTCCCCAGTGAGGAATGGTGCGGAAGGTGGCCAGCAGGGACGCGCCCGTCCTCGCTCTCAGCGCCTTGAGATTCGGAAGATTCTCAAAGCGGTCCAGGCGAATCTCGAAACCGGCGTCTTCTATCTCGGTCAGATCATCGATCCGATCTACCTGATCCGCGGTTATGGAAAAACAATATCGCATGCTTGACATCCTGCCGAAGACGGGCGAACCGCTCGAAGCTAACCCAAGGCGCAAAACCCTGTCAAGACCCGCGGTTTCGCCCACGGGCCTCCAAGCGTGGCGGGGTTTCGCTATCGCCCTCATGCCGAATTCGGCATGGGTTCAGGATTATCCTTTTTTCCAAGTTCATATCAATATTTGTTGGAATCGTTACCTCTGAACCCACTACATCTCGCTAGAATAAACAAAGCCTCATTCATTGCGTGTTCTCCAATAAGATCAGAATCAAATATTTTCCGGGGAGATGATCCATGAACCCAGACCCAGTCCAACTACCCAAATGCCTAGAGAAGTACGGATGTAACCTGGACCATGTCGCCATTGCGGTTTACGATCTTGAAACCTCTATTCAATGGTACCGCCAAATGCTCGGCTTCCGACTCACGGAACGCAGGACGACTAAAGGCAAAAAAACGGGCATGGTTTCGGCCGTCATGGAAGCGGGCAGCATCAACTTCGTCCTCATTCAGGGGACCTCGCCGGAATCGCAGGTCTCGCGCTACATCGAAAATTACGGCGCGGGCGTACAGCATGTGGCGATTCGGGTGACCGACCTGCCAGCCCTGGTGGAAGAGTTGAAAGAAGCGGGAATGGCATTCGATACGACCATCATTCGAAGTCCGGGTCTGCGGCAAATCTTTTCCAAAAGGGACAAGGGCTCGGGTATGATGATCGAGCTGATCGAACGTTTGGAGGAGGACGCCACCTTTTCCGATATCGGGGTCCAACAGTTGTTCGATCAACTCGAGAGCAATGATTCTTTCTGACCCTTGGCTCAGGACGAAAAATGCGCGTACAACTACGGAAAACCATGTATGGGGAAAGCCTCGACGCCATGAACTTCCTCAACGAGGTAGTGATGCGTTATCCGGAGGCCATCTCCTTCGCGCCCGGACGTCCCATGGAGCGTTTTTTCAATGTGGCGGGGTGCCTGAAAGGGATCTCGACTTTTGCCAACCATGGGGCTCGGAGGCATGGCGGTAAGTCCGAGTCTTTTGAGGATTCCCTGGGCCAATACGGCCGCACCAATGGTCAGATACACGAGCTCATTGCGCGCTACCTGGAAAAGGACGAGTCCCTGAGAACGGATCCGCGCGCCATCATGGTGACCTCGGGCTGTCAGGAAGCCATGGCCGTCCTGTTGATGGGCCTTTTCAACCCGGAGAAGGATGTGCTGCTGGTAAGCGACCCGTCTTATATCGGCATCACGGGACTCGCCCAAATTTTGGGCATCAACCTATTTCCGGTCCCCGCGGGCCATGCCGGAACCGAACCGGAAACCCTACTGGAAGCCATTCGCGCGGTTCGTTCCGCGGGCGGGGTTCCCAAGGCCTTTTACGATATCCCCGATTTCAACAATCCCCTGGGCACAAGCCTGAGCTTGGCCACGCGGCGCCGCATCCTCGAAATCACCGCGCGAGAAGAAGTGCTTGTATTCGAGGATAATCCCTACGGCAGGTTTGCCTACGACGGCCCACCCATGCCCACGCTCAAGTCCATGAAGGGCGCGGAACATGTGGTGTATATGGGCACCTTTTCCAAAACATTGTTTCCCGGTCTGCGGCTGGGTTATCTCATCGCCGACCAGCAAACAGCGGGACCCTCGGGGGACAGTCGCCCGCTTTGCGAGGAACTCTCCAAGGTGAAAAGCTTCCTCTCTGTCAATACCTCTCCCCTTTTGCAAGCCATCGTGGGCGGCATCTTGCTGGAAAACGACTTTAGCCTGGAGCCCCTGATGCGTTCCAAGCTTGCCTTTTATAAGCGGAACCGAGATGTCATGGCCGATAGTCTTGACCGATTTTGCGGGGCGGCAGCGCTCGGCGCGAACCGCGTGCGCTGGAATTTGCCGGCCGGCGGCTTTTTTCTTACGGTCAACCTGCCCTTTCCCTTCGATGCAGAATGCCAGCGGTTATGCGCGGAAGAGTTCGGCGTCATTTGCTGCCCCATGTCGCTTTTCACCCTGAGCGGAGGTCGCGAGCGACAGATCCGGCTTTCCTTCAGCTATGTTCAACAGGAGCAGATTGAAACGGGGATTCAGCGGTTGGCGGCCTTTATCCAAAGCCGCCCATGAGCGGGAACCGCGACCGAAAGGAAGGGAATTTGCCGAAACAAGAGGAACGGGTATACCTCCCGCAAGGGAGGCTGGCCGAGTTGATGCGGGCCGCGCTCTTGCGGCGTGGGGTTTCCGAGCCGCATAGCCGCGATATCGTCGACGGCCTGCTGCTGGCCTCCTCACGCGGCGTGGATACGCATGGGGTGGTTCTTTTTCCACTGTACCTGGCCGAACTGGATGGGGGTCGCGCCAAACCGAGGCCCAAGTTTCATTGGGAGGCGCGCGCCAAGTCCGCAAAGTTGTTGCGGGCCGACCATGCGCTTGGCCTGGTCGCGGGACAGGCAGCGGCAAGGGAGGCGGTCGCCCTCGCCGAGGCCCAAGGTCTGGGAGGCGTCGCGGTCGCAGAATCCAATCATTTCGGCGCGGCCTCGGTCTACACCCTGGAGATGGCGCGCCGGGGCATGATTGGGCTCAGTTTTTCCAATAGCGATGCGCTGGTGGCGCCCCATGGCGGCAAGGTCCCCTTTTTGGGCACCAACCCGCTGAGCATGGCCGTCGAGGGTCAGAAGGGAGATGTCTTCTGCGTGGACATGGCCACGAGTCAGGTCGCGTTTTCCAGGGTGAAGCGCTACCGGGAAAGCGGAACCCCTATCTCTCACGGTTGGGCGCTGACTCAAGAGGGACAGGACGCGGCCGACGCCGAAACTCCCTGGAGCTTCGGCGCCATGCAACCCTTGGGCGGTTACAAGGGCCAATGCCTGGCCATGATGGTGGAAATCCTCTGTTCCCTGCTGACGGGAATGCCGATGGGCCACGAACTCAAGCATCTGTTTGAACCCCCATTCGACCAACCTCGCCAAACCAGCCATTTCATGCTCGCCATCAAAATCTCCGCCTTCCAGGAAAGCGAGACCTTCAAGACAAGGTTGAGCGCTTTTTTGGAATCCCTGCGGGAACAATCCGCCGTGGGAAGCACGCGGATCATGGCGCCCGGTGACCTGGAACGCGCGTCCACCGAGCGGCGCCGGCGCAAGGGCATCCCGATTCCACCGCCCACCTGGCGCGCTTTTCAAAGGATCGCCCAAGAGCTTTCTTTCGATTTGAAAGCAATGCCCGATTAGACTTTTTCCACTAAATTGGCCTTCAACCACTGGCGGTTCAGCAAGGCGATGTTTTCCACCGAAATTTCCTTGGGGCATTCCACCTCACAAGCGCTGGTGTTGGTACAGTTGCCGAAGCCCTCCCGCTCCATGGCCTCTACCATGGAAAGCACCCGCTTTCCAGCCTCAACCTTACCCTGGGGCAAGCGCGAAAAATGAGCGACCTTGGCGGCGACGAAAAGCATGGCCGAGGCATTTTTGCATGCCGCCACACAGGCGCCGCAACCGATACATGCCGCCGCGTCCATGGCAGATTCCGCGTCTCCTTGGGTGATGGGAATGGCGTTGGCGTCGGGACAGCTTCCGGTTTTTGCCGAAATATAACCGCCCGCCTCGATGATGCGATCGAAAGAGGAACGGTCAACCACGAGATCTTTGATTACGGGAAAAGCCGTCGCCCGCCAGGGTTCGATTACGATCGTGTCCCCGTCTTGGAAGCTGCGCATGTGGAGTTGGCAGGCGGTAGTTCCCTTTTGCGGTCCATGGGGCTGACCATTGATAAACAGGCTGCAGGAACCGCAGATGCCTTCCCGGCAGTCATGATCGAAGGCTACGGGATCTTCGCCCTTGCTCTGCAGTTCCTCATTCAGGACATCCAACATTTCGAGGAAGGACATGTCCGAGGAAACCCCGCTGATCTGGTAGGTCTCCATGCCGCCTTTGCTGTCGGTGGACTTCTGGCGCCAGATTTTTAAGGTAAGGTTCATTCCTTGGCTCACTTGTAACTCCTCCGCGTCGGCTTCACTTCGTTGAATTCAAGCGCTTCGGTGTGGCGGACCGGCTCCGCGCCGTCTCCCTTGTACTCCCATGCCGCGACATGCTGGAACTTGTCATCGTCTCGAAGGGCCTCGTTTTCAGGGGTCTGGAACTCTTCTCGAAAATGCCCGCCACAGGATTCCTCACGGGCCAAAGCATCCTTGCACATCAGCTCGCCGAACTCCAGGAAGTCCGCGACCCGACCGGCTCGTTCCAACACCTGATTGAACTCTCCGTTGCTGCCGGTAACGGTTACGTTCTCCCAAAATTCCTGGCGAATTTCGGGAATTTTTTCGAGCGCCTGTTGCAACCCTTCCGACCCGCGGGACATTCCGCAATAATCCCACATCATCCGACCGAGCTGTTTGTGAAAATCATCGACCGTTCGTTTTCCGTCAATGGCCAGCAGCCGTTCGAGTTTTTGGCTGACGCCCCGCTCCACTTCTTTGAAGGCTGGATGGTCCGTCCCCAGCTTTTCCGGGGATTGGTTGAGGTAACCTCCAATGGTGTAGGGAATGACGAAATAGCCGTCGGCCAATCCCTGCATCAACGCGCTCGCCCCGAGGGCGGTCACCGTCACCGGCACCGCCACCGCCCGGGCCACCCACTGACCAACGGAGGAAGCATGGGACTGCTCGACGGACGCGTCGTCATCGTCACGGGAGGAGGGCGCGGCCTCGGTCGCTCGCGCGGACGATCCGGAGCTCGCCACGTTCACGACGCTCGGTGACCTCCCCGGCTCGGTCTTCTCCTCGA
>JBGTRP010000350.1:0-7531 GCA_041940685.1 Acanthopleuribacteraceae bacterium | reverse complement strand
TGAATTGCTGGAGACCTTTGTCGAGGAAGCCGGCGAGCATCTGAACACCATCACCCGCTTGCTGTCGGAAATTGAAACCGCGCCAGACAAGGAAGCCCTGTTGAAAGATCTGCGGCGAAGCGCCCATACCCTCAAGGGCGTCGCCGGCATGGTGGGATTTCCTACCATCACCAAGCTGACCCATCGCATGGAGGATGTGCTCGACGGATTCGCGGAAGAGCGTTTGCCCATCACACCCGAGGTGGTGGGTTTGCTGTTGGAAACCGCGGACGCGGTGGAGGACCTGATCAACGGCAATCCGGAGGATGCGGACCTCAGCCGCGCGGTGGGCCATCTCTACGATCGTTATACCCGGGTCTTGAGCGGCATGCAGACCCTCCATTTACCCGATGATTTCGATGAGGCCGAGGACCCCAAGTTCGCGCCCCTGGGCGAGGAGCAAATCATCGATCTGAGAGAGGCGGCGGAAGGGGAAAAAGCGGCGGGAGACGCCGGCGCAAAACCCAAACCGGGCGGCGCCAAACAACCGTTCAAGGCCCGCGAGATGATCCGCATTCCCCAGGAACGGTTGGAAGAGTTGGTTCGCCTGGTGGGAGAGTTGGTGATCAGCCGCTCCACCTTCGAACAGTATTATCGCCGCTTCGTGGGTCAGGTGGAGGAACTCCAATCCAGTATCGAGAGAATGCGTCGTATTTCCAACAACATTGAAACCCAGTACGAGGTTTCCGTGTTGGGCGGTGGGAGGCTGATGCGCCGAGCGGCGGTCGGCGAACCGCAAACCTTTTTCCCCACGCCGGGCGGCCCGGAATTCGACGAATTGGAGATGGATCGCTATACGGCCTTTCACCTGCTCTCCAGGGAGCTGGCCGAAACCACGGGCGACATGGGCACGGTCGGGCTCGAGTTGCGCGATGTCATTCGCGATTTCGAAAGTTACCTGCGGCAGTCTTCCCTGGTCACCAGTGATGTGCAGGACAAGCTGATGAAGCTGCGCATGGTGCCTCTGGGGACCCTAACCACCCGAATGAGACGCACGGTTAGGGTAACCGCGGCGGCACGCGGCAAGGTCGCGGACCTAATCATCGAGGGGGAAGAGGTCGAACTCGAAAAGAAAGTTCTGGAGGATCTGGCGGATCCGCTGCTGCATATCCTGCGCAATGCGATCGACCATGGAATAGAGCCTCCGGCGTTACGCCATGTACTGGGCAAATCGGAACGGGGCGTCGTTCGCATTCAAGCCCATTACGCGGGCACACAGGTCTTGCTCCGCATCACCGATGACGGAGCGGGCCTGGAACCGGAAATCATTCGCAAAAAAGCGGTTGAAAGCGGTTTCCTCAGCGAAGATGCCGCGGCGGGCCTGGAGGCTGATGCGCTTTACGACCTCATTTTCCAGCCCGGTTTCTCCACGGCAGGCGAGGTCAGCGAGGTCTCGGGAAGGGGCGTGGGCATGGATATTGTCCGGGCCACGGTGGCCAAGCTCAAGGGCAGCATTTCGCTGGATTCCAAACCGGGCGAGGGGTTGGCGCTGTCGCTTAGGCTCCCCTTGACGCTCGCCATTACCAGGGTCCTGCTCGTTCATACCCACGGCGAGACTTTTGCCGTCCCATTGGGCAATATTCAAAAAATCCTGCGCATGGAAAAAGAGACCATTCAGGACCTGGGCAAAGAGCCCATGCTCCAGGTGGACGGAGAATACTATCGATTAATCGAGCTCGGAGCGGAGCTGGGATTGCCCGGCAATCCGGATATCTCCGTGTCGCGCCGGCCCGTATTGATCCTGGACGCCGGGGAACGGCAGATCGCGCTCGTGGTCGACAAGCTGATGGAGGCGCGCGAGGTTGTGGTCAAAAACCTGGGCGCCCATCTCAAACGGGTCCGGGCCATCGCGGGAGCCACCATTATGGGCGACGGCAGCGTAGTGTTGATTTTGAATCCGCCCGAGCTAATCAGAAGTGAGAAGATCGCCATTTCCGCCGAGAAAACCGCGACGCCGCCCGCCCGCGTCCGCACCCGCGCGCTGGAAGTGCTCATCGTGGATGACTCCCTAAGCGTGCGCAAGGTGCTATCCAACCTGGTGGATGGCGCGGGTTGGCGACCCCTTACGGCCAGGGACGGCGTGGAGGCGCTGGAGATCATCCAACGATCCGCCACCCCGCCCGATATCCTGCTGCTGGATATCGAAATGCCGCGCATGGATGGCTACGAGTTGACCTCGCTTTTGCGAAGCCAACCCCGTTACGAGCACCTGCCAATCATCATTCTTACATCGCGCGCGGCCCAAAAGCACCGCGAAAAAGCCTTCGAACGCGGCGCAACGGATTATTTGGTCAAACCCTTTCAGGAAGATACGCTGCTCGAATTAATTCGCCGGCTCACCAAGGCTAAGGGGAAACCCACTCATGAGTGAGAGAGTCAACGTCCTGGTGGCCGACGACTCCCCATTCGTCTGCCGCCTAATGACGAACTTTTTGCAGTCTTCGCCCCACATCCAAGTTGTGGGTACGGCTCTCAACGGCGCGCGGGCCGTGGAGTTGGTGCGGGAACTGCGGCCGGATGCGGTTACCCTGGACCTGGAAATGCCGGTCATGAACGGTTTGGAAGCCCTCGCGACCATTATGCGCCATACGCCCACGCCGGTGGTGGTGATTACGGGCGCCAGCCGCAAGGCGGCCAACACGGCGATGCTGGCCCTCGAATTGGGAGCCGTGGACTTCGTTCTCAAATACGCGCCCGGACAATGGGTCGACCCCGAGGCGTTGCGGGCGGAGCTGGTGGCCAAGGTGATCGCGGCATCACGGGTGCGGGTGGTGCGAACCCTGGCATCCAGCGCCGCCGCCAAAACCAATTTAAAACCCGGATTTCATCCTTCATCCGCCGATCCCAACATCCTCCAACTACCCCCGCCCGATGCTGAAGAAAACGGGGCCGCGCCTCTTGGCGGGGTGGTGATTATCGGCGCATCCACCGGCGGGCCTCTGGCCATCAAGGAGCTATTGGAAGGTTTGCCCCGCGATTTCGATGCCGCGATCATTATCGTTCAGCACCTGCCGCCGGCCTTTACCAACGTGCTCGCGACCCAATTGGGAAGACAAACCCGCCTCGCGGTGCGGGAAGCGCGCCAGGGCGATCGTCTGCTGCCCGGCCGGGTGCTGATCGCGCCCGGCGGTTTTCATCTGCTGGCCACGGCTCATTCCCGCGTCATTCTCAACCAAGGCCCTCCCATCAAGGGGCATCGGCCATCGATCAGCGTCACCATGCAATCCGCCGCCCAGATATTCGGATCGCGAACCAGGGGCGTCCTGCTGACGGGCATGGGAGACGACGGCAGCCAGGGATTGCTTGCAATTCGGGCCAAGGGCGGCAAAACCTATGTTCAGGATGCGGCAAGCTGCATTATCGACGGCATGCCGCAAAGAGCGATTGAAAAAGGCGTCGTCGATCATGTGGCCTCCCCCCGGAAAATCGCGGACTTGCTGGCGCGGCAGCGGTTCTCCAGCCTAAAAAAGGTAGTGACGCCATGAGTGATGCGACCACGGTCAAGTTGATCCAATTTACCGCGGGCGATCAGCCCTTCTGTATGCGGGCGGACAGCGTGGTGCGCATTCAACGCCAAGCAACGCTCACGCTCAACGCGGGCGGCGCCCCCTATGGTTGGATTCTGGAAAAGGGCAAGCGCATCCCCGCCTACCATTGCGCCCAATCCCTGCGCATTCACACACGCTTCCCAGGTAGACGCTCACAAATTCTTATCCTGGAGCAAAAGGAAAAAGTCTTTGCAATCCTGGTCGACAGGGTGGATCGAGTGCTGGATCTGCCACGGACCGAAATTCGGCCGCTGCCCATGGCGCTCGCCAATTGCCTGGATGATTTCTTTGAAGGCCTCGTCCATCAGGAGCGGGGGTTTGCACTGGTCTTGGCTCCGGAAAAGCTGATCTCCCGAACCTCCAGACGCAAAATTCTGCTGCCCCCCAAACCCGAGACCCCGGGCAGCGGAGTATGGCGTGGAGCCAAGGTGGGTAGTTGGCGCCCCACGCTATTGTTATTTTCCCTTACCACTCAAAACATCGCGGGCAAGCGGATGGTTTTCGGCCTGAGCATTTCACAAATCGGGGAAATCATGAAACCCCTGCCGCTCCACGCGATGCCGGGCGCCCATCCCTCGCTCATGGGGTTGCTGGAATGGCGCGATCAGCCCGTCCCGCTCATCGATCTCAACCACCGCATTCGCGACGAGCCTACACCCGTTTCCTCCCGAAAGCGCTTCCTGATCGCACGCACTCGAGCCCAGGGCGAATTCCTGGGGTTTCCGGTGCATACGGAGCTGCGCTTCATGCGCCCAACCGAAGAATTCAAGCCCAGCGAGAAACGGATACCCCTCGCGGCCCCGCTCGTGCGCGGAATATTCGAGAATGAGAAAGAGGTGCTGATCATCCCCTTCTTGGAGGGGATCGTCTCCTCTGGATAGTCTAGGGAGAACAGCAATTCCGATCACATTCCGCGACCCGGCGCGACTTCGGGCATTGACGCGCATGGCGCCCCTTGCGAGCCACCCCTCCTCCCCTCCCAAATTACCTGGAGAGGGGATGGTGCGCGCCCGCGGCATCGAGGAATCCAGAGCCCTTCCCATGGGCGGGCCGGCCATTCGCGAGGATCGCGGAGGGCCGGAAAGGTCCGTCCCGTTCGATTCACTGTTTCCCCAACCTAAGAAAAAGGAGCAACCCATGCGTTTGTTTACTATTTTTTCGATCCTATTCTTTGCCCCTTTCGCCCTCCCCCCGGCCAGGTCGGCAGATACCGCAAAAGAAGCCTTCACGGAGGGGAAAGCCATTCTCAATATTCGGTACCGGCTGGAGTCGGTGGATCAGAACGCCCGCCGTGACGATGCACTCGCCTCGACCTTACGCACCCGCCTCGGTTTCCAGACCGCGAGTTTGCGCGGCTGGTCTGCATTGGTGGAATTCGAGGATATCACGGTCATCGGCGATACCAACTACAATGACACCATCAACGGCGAGGCCCGCTACCCGGTGGTGGCCGATCCGAGGGGCACCGAACTCAACCGCGCTCAAATTTCCTACGGCCGTGGACCTCATCATTGGGTTTTGGGCCGCCAGCGCATCGCCCTCTCGAATCACCGCTTCGTGGGGAACGTGGGTTGGCGCCAGAACGAACAAACCTTCGACGGGATTTTCTACCGTTTCAAAGGCCTCCCCAAAACGACCCTCTCCACCTACTACCTGGAGAACGCCAACCGCATTTTCGGCGAGGACCACCCAACCGCCGGCGACATTCGGCTCCAGAGTTTTTTAGGACATGCCGACATAGCGCTCCTTCCCGGAGGCACGCTCGCTCTGTTCGCCTATTTTTTCGATAATGAAAGCGCGCCGCTGACATCACACTCCAACTTGGGCGCACGCTTCCATGGGAGCTTCAAGCTCGCGGGAGATTGGTCCTTGATCCATGATGTTTCCTATGTCAAGCAAAGTGACTATGGCGACGGCGCGGATCGGGTGGACGCCGACTACTACGCGCTGGGATTGGGGCCGCGGGTCGGCGCCTTCAGCCTAACGGCCAACCTGGAGGTTCTCGGCGGAGATGGCGTGTACGGTTTCAGCACTCCCTTCGCCACCCTCCACGCGTTTAACGGATGGAGCGACCAATTCCTCAGTACCCCGGCCGGCGGTCTTTCCGATCTTTTTCTTAACGCGGGCTACAAGGCGAACGGTTGGAATGTCGGGCTCCAAATCCACCGCTTTGAGCCGGATGAATCCGGCCCGGACTACGGCGAGGAATACGGGCTTTCCATTAGCAAAAAGCTTCGCGAGCATTGGCTGCTGGGTGGTAAGTACGCCGATTTCCAAGCGGAATCCTTTGGCAGCGACACCCGTAAAGCCTGGCTTTACGGCCAATTGACCTGGTAAACGCGGCGATACAAGGCATAGCCCCTGGCTCGGCCGGAACGACCTTTGATCTGTTATGATGAGGGTTCCGACAGGTGATGCGGGAACTGAAAAGCGGCCCGCCGCCATCTTATTATTGCGGTATTTTTGCCGCTGTAAATTGGAGGAGGTTTCCTTGAAGTTTTTCGTCTCCGCTCTCTGCCTGGCTTGGAGTGCGATGCTCACGGTCAGCGCCGGCTTTCAGTACAAGGCCGTAACTAAAGACGACCAGAACAACGCCACGGAGGTGGAGTCCTGGATCGAGGGCCAAAACGCGAAAATCCTTTTCAGTGAAAGCAATAACCCCATGGCCGAATCGGGCTCCTACATCATTACCACCGATGGCGGCAAAACCATCTATTTGGTCAACCCCAAGGAAAAGACATACATGAAATGGGACATTCAAGCCATGATGAAATTGGCGGGCGGGGCCCTGAACTCCATGGGCGGCGTACTCAAAATGAGCTTTACCGATCCGCGGGTCACCCTGCTGGAGGAAAAGGATGGCGGCAGCATTCACGGCTTGGCCACCCGCTACTTCAGTTATAAAACCACCTATGACGTTGAAATGAAAATTATCGGCATCAAGAAGCTGCAATCCATGGAAATCACTCAAAAAATCTGGGCGACCACCCAGGTCGATGACGAGGCCTTCGGGGTTTGGCTTCGGTCGGGCCCGCCCGCGACCGGCAACGAGGACCTCGACAAAATCCTCGCCGCGGAAATGGACAAGGTCAAGGGCTTCCCGCTCAAATCCATTACCACCACCATCACGAGGCAGATGAACAAGAAGGGAACCAAGGTAAAGAAAGAGACCATCAGCAATAGTGAGACCGAGGTCGTCTCGCTGCAAAAAAACGTCGACATTGACCCCAACCTTTTTCTCATCCCAACGGACTATGAAGAAGTGGAAATGCCCCTGGGCGAAGATGGCGGGTCTCCCTTCAAAGGCCTGTTCAACCGCGACAAACAATAACGGAAAGGACGCCCACGACCAGCCCCCTCCTTTCTAAAAGGGCGCGCTGAGGCTTCTGACCTGCAGGTACGCGTGTCCGGGGTCCTTGGTCCTAATCCCGGCCGCCGTCCTCAGGGTTGGATGCCCAACTTTTTGAGCCGCCAGCGGAAGGTGCTTCGTTTGAGGCCCAGACAGCGGGCGGCTTTTGCCTGGTTGCCCCCTACCTGATCGAGCACGAACAGGATATGCTCCCGCTCCACCTCTTCCAGGGTTTTGATGCGGGCCTCCTCCTCTTCGGGCGTCATATGGCGATTCTGGCCGGGTTTGGCCTCGGGTTCATGATCGTCCCCGGTATCGGCCAACTCATTGCCGTTGGCCATGACCATCATGCGGTAGACATGATTCTTGAGCTGCCGCACATTGCCTTCCCAGGATTGCTCCATCAGGCGCGCCATCAGGTTTTTGGGAACGGCTTTTACATTTTTGTTGAGCTTGCCATTGTACTCCTCGACCAGGTGGCGCACCAAAACCGGGACGTCTTCCTTGCGCTCGCGCAAGGGAGGAATGGAAATGGGATATACGCTGAGCCGGTAGTAGAGATCCCGCCTGAAACGACCTTCTTCTACCTCGGTTT
>JBGTRP010000349.1:0-7538 GCA_041940685.1 Acanthopleuribacteraceae bacterium | reverse complement strand
TTTTTTGCCATGGGCCACGACCACCGCACCAGCCACACCAGGATGGGTGGAAAGAACAGCCTCGATTTCTCCCGGTTCGATGCGGAACCCGCGCAGCTTAATCTGATGGTCGCGGCGGCCGATGAAATCGAGGCTTCCATCCGCGCGGGTCCGGACCAGGTCGCCGCTCGCGTAAACGCGGTTTTCGAGAAAGGCTCCGGCCCGGGAAAAAGGATTGGGAATAAAGGCCGCCGCAGTGAGATCGGGCCGTCCATAATAGCCGCGCGCCAGGCCTAGGCCACCGAGGAACAACTCGCCAGGAACACCCACGGGTACGGGTTGGAGAAGCCCATCCAACACATACCCCCGCGTTCCGTTGATGGGCGTCCCAATCGAGGGTGGTCCCATATCTTCTGGATGGAGGCGCTGAGCCGTAGAGTAGGTGGTGTCCTCGGATGGTCCGTATAGGTTGTACACATCGCGAATGAATCCCAAGCCTTGCAACCCATCCGCCAACCCTCGCGGCAGAGGTTCTCCCGCCAGGTTGGCAATCCTCACGCCCCTCGGGATAGACCCATTCCGCAACAGTTGGGAGGCCACGGAGGGAACCGTGTTGAGCAGGCGCACCCGATGACGGGCGGGCAAATCGGTCAAAGCCATGGTGTTTTCGGCCAAAACCATAGCGCCGCCAAGACAGAGCGGACAGAACAGCTCGAAAACCGAAAGATCGAAGCAGATGGAGGTCCCCGCCAAAATCGCATCGAGGTCTTGGCCGAACAGGGGTGCGGCCCATTGTAGGAGCGCCGCCACCGCGCCATGCCGCACGGCCACGCCCTTGGGCAGGCCCGTCGAACCCGAGGTAAAAATTACATGGGAAAGGTTCGAGCTCGAGATACGAACCGGATGGGAAAGGGTGCGCTCTGGGAAAACCGCGCCCGAGTCATCCAGCTGGATCAGCGTTTTCCCGCTCGCGGACAACGTGGCGCGCGTCGCGCGCTCGCACACCACCAGACGTGCGTGCTCCAGCACTCGCATCGCGTGATCCGGTGGATAGTTGGGGTCCAGGGGAATATAGGCAGAACCGGTGCGATGAACCGCCAAGACGGCGGCAACCATGGATGGGTTGCGGCGCGTACAAATGCCCACCAGGCTCTCTCCGCCGGCGCCATTCCTTCTTAGCCTATCGCCAATGGTATGGGCTTTCCCCTCTAGAAGCGCAAACGTCAGGTGGGTGTTGCGGTCCACGATAACGACCGCATCCGGCGTGCGGACCGCTGTTTCCTGGAACCAAGCGCAGAGGTTTTTGTCGGCCGTGGCCCTTCCTTCCCTGGCGTTCCATTCCGAGAGCTGGCGCTCGCGTTGTTTTTTGCTGAGCAGTGGTAGGGTGGCGATCAACTCGTCAGGGCATTTGACGACTCGAAACAACACATTTTTGAAGCCCTCTAACAGGCGAACCGCAGTGGCCTCATCGAAGAGGTCGCTATTGTATTCCAGGGTCCCGCCCAACTTTTTTTCGCTCTGGGCTTCAAATGTCGTCATGTACAGGCTGATATCGAAGAGCGCGCTATCCCGCGGTAGGCTCACGGAGCTGACCTCCAAATCTCCCAGGTTCACGCGGGAATCCGTCAAGCCCACGGACCAGGGCGCGGTGCCGGCCAGCATATGTGGGTTCTGGAAAACGAACATGGCCTGGAAGAGGGGAGAACGGCTTGGGTCCCTTTCGATTTGCAGCCATTCGATCAGTTGCAGGAACGGCAAGTCCGCGAAAGCGAGCGCTTCCAAAACCTGCCGCTTATTGTGGACCAGGAAGTCGCGAAAACGGATATGGCGCCCGAATCTCGCCCGCATCACCACTGGGTTGACAAAATAGCCGATCACCTCCCGAAAACGCGCCTGGTTCCGGCCAGAGGCAGGCGCGCCTACCAGCACATCGTCCTGCCCGCTGAAACGATGAAGCAGGCATTGAAACGCCGAAAGCAGCAGGGTGAACAGAGTCACGCCCATTTGAGTACTGAATCTCACAAGATCCCCACCAAGGTCCGTATCCAAAATGAACGGAATGGAAGCGCCGTTGAAGCTCTGTATCCTCGGGCGTGGCCGGTCGCGGGGAAGCTCCAGCACCGGCAAATTCCCGGCCAGACGCGCCTGCCAGAAATCGCGCATCTCGTTCGCGCGCGGGCTGTTGAGCAGGTTCCTCTGGTCCGCAACAAATTGGGCGTAATTCACCTTTGGGAGAGTCTTTAAGCTTTCGGCGCCACGAGAACAAAAGATTCCCAATTCATCCAATAAATGCAACAACGACCAGTAATCCACCGCCAAGTGATGGACCGAAATGAGAAGGATCGGGTCCTGGTCCTTGGCGTCGTACCAGACCAGGCGCAAGGGCGGGCTCCGTTCAAGGTCGAACGGCGTGCGCACAAATGCGGACATGTGCGCGCGCACCCGATCGAGATCCCAACCGGTGCGGTCGATCACGAGAAAAGGAGGCTCTTGCTCGTCCAGCACGCGCTGGTAGGGCTGACCTTCGCGCTCAAAAAATACCGAGCGCAACGAGGGATGGCGTTTCAGCCACAATTCACAGGCCCGACGAATGATTTCTCGCTCGACTGGCTTGCCGGCCTGACCATGAAACCGCAATGCATAACTCAGATGGTAGGCGGTACTCTCGGGCGCCAGCCGGTACAAAAACCACAGCGCTTCCTGGTTCCGCGAAAGCAAGATGGCCTGGCCCCAATCGCCTTCCTGCCGGTACTTGCAAGATGGCCTGGCCCCAATCAAACTTTTGTCAGTATTGGTTTGTGCAATGTCCTGGCCCCAACTGGATTGCGATTCGGATTTTTTAGCTGCCTGGAATTGGTTCACCACGGTGGTGGCGAGATGCGTGAAATTCTGCGCCTGAAAGAATTCCTCTACCGATAAACGAAGGCCCAACTCCATTTCCAGTCGATGTTCCAGATTGGCCACTGCCAACGAATCGAGACCCAGGCCGGCCAAACTCCTCTCCGGGTTCAGAGAACCAGCCTCCACCCGAAGGGTCGATGCGGCAAGCCGTAAAAGGTAGGTTTCCACCACGGATACGCGAGCATCGCGCGGGGTCGCCGCAAGGGTTTCGCGGTCCATCCTTACCAAATCTCCATGCTTTTCCCTTGGCAAAACCTGTTCCGCGAGCAATTTGAGCTCGCCCTTTAAAAATCGCTCCCGGCAGACTCGGCGTTGAACCTTGCCACTGGAGGTTTTGGGCAAACGGCCCGGGCGAAGCAACGCCACCGCGTGGACCCGCAAATCATGCTGCTCAGCTACCGCGCTACGCACCGCCTCCACCACCTCCACCACCTCGGCGCTGTCCAGGCGACGTACATGATGGCGTTCAACCTCCAAGACCAACACCAATTCTTCCTCCCCATCCAGGTTGATGCTGAAGGCCGCGCTACCATTTGGGCTCAGAGCGGGGTGGCAGGCCTCCGCGGTAAGCTCCAGATCTTGGGGGTAGTGGTTACGCCCGCATATGATGATCAAATCCTTGAGCCGGCCGGAAACAAACAGCTCTCCCCGAGCCAGGAACCCCAAGTCGCCGGTGCGAAAGAAGGGGCCGTCTCCACCGGGCTCCATATGCGCCGAAAAGGCCCTCTCGTTTTCCTCGGGCCTGTTCCAGTATCCAAGCGCCACGCTTTCGCCGCGAACCCAGATCTCGCCGATTTTCCCCTCGGGCAAGGCCGTCCTACTCTCGGGATCTACGAAACGGATCTCGAAACCCTCACGAACCTGGCCGCAGCCAGTCCGCTCTTGGCCATGCTCATCCAACTGAACGATCGGCCGGTTTCCCGGCTTTCGGCCGCCGGAGATCATCAGCGTGGCTTCGGCCATGCCATAGCAGGGGTAAAAAGACTCCAGCCGGAAACCCCTTGGCGCAAAAGTTTCGCTGAAACGCTGCAACGTCTCCCATCGCACGGGCTCGGCGCCGTTG
The DNA here is from genome assembly GCA_041940685.1 of Acanthopleuribacteraceae bacterium. Lineage (GTDB taxonomy): Bacteria > Acidobacteriota > Holophagae > Acanthopleuribacterales > Acanthopleuribacteraceae > JBGTRP01. The sequence continues at coordinate 3,595 of JBGTRP010000349.1, read as the reverse complement.
AAAGCACATTTCCAGCAGTCTAAATCGAGTTTGGAAGCTCGTTCGGGCTTGAGGCGCTGAAGGACTAGCTCGAAGGCAAAATTCGGCCCACCACAGAGGGTTCCCCGAAATCGGGAAATCACTTCCAGCCATAAAAGGGGATCTTGAATAAATGCCAACGGAGGCATGTGAACCGAAAGAAACCCGCGGTAGAGCGCCAACAGAACGGTGCCGATCAGACCCATATCGTGATACAAGGGCAGCCAACTTACGCCGACCTCTCTCCGGGTAAATCCACCCGCCGCATCCATCTCCGCAAGATTGGTCACGAGGTTGCCATGAGAAATCATGGAGCCCTTGGGCTGGCCCGTGGAACCGGAGGTGTACTGTAAAAATGCCAGATCTTCCTTCTCAAACTCGGAAACGCGCCAATGATCGGCATGATGTGCGGGTAAGCGGTCACTGGCCACGAGGGGGATGCCAGAGAAGTGCGAGTCCGGCAATCGGAAGGCATCGATCATCGCGTGGGTTGCCGCCTCGGTAAGCGCGAGCTCTGGATTGCAGTTGCCCAGTACTTCCAGGGCCCGAAATTGTTTTTGATTTGGTCTCGGCGGATAGAGCGGAACGGCAATCCTTCCCGCGTAGAGGCAGGCCAGAAAGGCTATTACATATTCCGGCCCATGGGGGAACAAAAGCACAACCCTCGCGCGTCTGGTTGTTCTTTTTTGTAAGAACCCTGCAACGATGCGTACGCGCTGATCCAATTCGCCATAAGTCAGCCGGATTTCTCGGCGGTTGCGGTCCGAGAGAAACACATAGGCGCAACGGTCTGTTTGCATTTCCGCGCGGTCGCGTGCGATTTGGACCAAACTTTCAAAACCGCATCGCTTTGTGCATCCTTCAAACCCATGCTTGGCGATACCCCGCCTCCCGTTCTCGCATACCTAAACGTCCTCAAACTAGCCCAAATTTCAACCCAACCATCAATCAAGCCACGTCAAAAATTGTGTAAAAGTATACGCAAATTGCCCGCATTTTTTTGAACGCAACACACATCTTGTTGCGAAGTGGGGTGGTTTAATGCTCAGGAGAGGTGTTCCTCTGAAAAAGATGAGCGCGCTTCCCTTGTACCCACAGGAGTGGGCCGAGAGCTGCGAGGGCAAGGAGGGAGGCGGGAATGGCGCTTTGAAAGATAAACAGTAAAAGGGCAATCGTGGCTAGGATCAGGGCCAGGGCCGCCCAAAAAAAGAGCAATGAGGACGCCCGCCTGCCACGCATAACCCAGATAAAAAAGAGGCCCCCCTCGGTGGCGAGAGTCATGATCGCAGCCCCGCCCGCACCAAATTCGGGTATCAGCAGACGATTCCCGATGATGTTGAACACCGCGAGGCCCGAGGCGGTCAAAAGTGCGAATCGTTCCCTGCCGGTGGCAAACAACCAACGGCTGAGTAGGCCGTTGGCGAACATGAAAGGGAGCCCCACGGCCAATAACAACAGCGGCGGGACCGCGCCCGCGAAATCCGCACCCGCGACAAAGGTTCCAAACCAGGGCCCCAACAGCCAAAGCCCCGACACACCCACGGCGGCCACCACCAAAACCAATCGGCACATATGGTCGAACATGGGGCCGCGAACAGTCTCATGCGCGGTGACCAAGCGCGGATAGAGGATCGCGCCCACGGCGGCGCTGATGAAAAGGGCGCCCTCGATCAGATTGTAGGCGTTTCCGTAATCGCCTGTGACGCGTTTGCCGGCGATGGCGTAGAGCATGACCGCGTCAATTTGAAAGTAGAGCACGGTCACGAAGGTATAGGCACCGAACAGCAAGAACTCGCGCCAAACCCGCGGCGAAAGTGGTGGCGTTTCTCGCGGCAGCAAGCGCCAACAGCGCCATCCGAGCAGGGTTCGTAAGAGCAGGATAAAGGCAAAAACCCAGGCAAACAAGGACAGCGTTGGTTCGGCGGTTAGGAAGCCCAGGGTTAACGCCGCGAGGGCAAACCCGCCGCTTTTGAGAAACGACATCCACGCCATCGAACCGGTGCGTCGCATTCCCTCGTAAACCGCCTGCTCCGCCACGCCCACACCATCGAAGATTAAAGCAAACGCAAAGGGTAAGGCCACGGCCGCGGGGTAACCAAATTCTCCTACCTTGAAGGCACCCACCACAATACAGATCAACCATAGTCCGCTCTTGGTGCGGAACAAATGGCGCCGGGCCACGGATGCGGAAATTTCCGATCGCGCTACGGCCCGACTGAGCCAAACCTCGAAACCCATGTTGGAAAACACGGCAAGAATTCCAAACAGTGAGAACAGCCCTGTCCAGACCCCCTTGGCCTCGACACCCAGGTATCGGTTCAGGTACCACAGAGAAAAGACGAAAAACAGCGCGCGACCCGCTACTTGACTGCTCTGAAGAATAAGGATGGAGACCAACAATGAATCGATCCGTTTAGGTCAGATTTTCAAGGGCCTGGCCAAGCAAAACCGGGTTGGCGGCAAGAATTTCGCCACGATCGAGGTCCAGGATAGAGCCGTCCAGGTTAGACACCCTGCCTCCCGCCTCGCTGATCAACAATTGTCCCGCGGCCATGTCCCAGGGATGAAGCCCATCTTCTAGAAATACATCAAAACGCCCTTGGGCCACGTAGGCCAGGTCGAGCGCGGCCGAACCGAGTCTGCGAAATCCCTGACAGTGGACCAAAATTCGGCGAACCCGGTCCAAAAGAACCGGTAAACGGTTCCGGCGGTCATATGAAAAGCCCGTAACCGTAAGCGCTTCTGTAAGACGGCTTCGGGCGCTTACTTGGATGGGATTGCCGTTGAGGGTGGCGCCCTCGCCTCGGTACGCTTCGAACATTTCGTTTTTGGAGGGGTCAAACACTACACCAGCGACCACTAGGTTTTCCCGGGCTAGCGCAATTGAGACCGCAAAGTGGGGCAGGCCATGGGCGAAGTTGGTGGTTCCGTCCAGAGGATCTACAATCCAGCAAAAGGGTCCTGTTCCAGCATGGTCTCCCCCTTCCTCGGCAAGAATGGAATCATTTGGAAACTGGGATCTTATTCTGGAAACAATCAACTCCTCTGCGGCCATGTCCGCCACGGTTACCAGATCGAGCTCGCTCTTTTTCTCAATGGCCAGTTCCTTTCCAAAATAAGTCATCAGGCATTTTCCCGCTTCGAGAGCGAGAGAGGGTAACAACAATCGACGCGCTTCCGCCATGATGAGGAACCTCCTCAGCCGCGGAGATCATCGCAACCGCCAGCCAGCCAGTCATTATAAACCAGGCCAACACCCCTTTGGGGCCAGGCCATCTTTTCTCATTCATTCGTTCCGTTCGGTCTCGTTCGGGGCCAGGCCATTTTCTTTTAATTTTCCCTGGCCTTTTTCCTAACGGCCAGGGTAACCTGGCTTTAGCCGCCGGCGGCCTTTCTCTCCTCGCGGGGAGGTCTCCTTTTTCCTTGTCTGGAATCGGATTCCTCTTCCCCGCCATAATTCCTTTTTCGCGAGACCTTTGCACTTTTGGCCCGACTCTCGCTTCAGGGAGGTTCTGGAATGGCACGCCCCAATCGCATCAAATTACAACGCGACGGCGCTTCCTATCATGTCATGACA
>JBGTRP010000348.1:0-7539 GCA_041940685.1 Acanthopleuribacteraceae bacterium | reverse complement strand
GCTGGCGCGCGCCGCCGAGCTGGCCGGCGCGGCGCCCGAGCCTGCCGAGCCGAAGGCTGCGCCGGCGCCGCCCCCGCCGCCGGCCGCCGCACAGCCTGCCGAGCCTGTCGCGCCGAGCCAGCACGAGGCGCCCGCAGCGCCGGAACCCCCATCGGATGCGGGCCAGGAGAGCAGGATCAATAACGCGGTCAGCAGGTAGAGTTGACCCGTGCGCAGATGGTTCCAGAGCGGCGGTCCGATCAGAAGCAGTGCCGCCGCGGGCCAAACCCAGGCCGGTAGGGTCCGAGGAGGTTGTGCTTCGTCTGGGGGTTGCTCCGGCTCCCGTGTACGGTTGAGGCGCATGACCTGAAAAATCAGGCAAACCAGGAAGAGCAGGTTCAGAAAGAGCCAAATTCTCCTGGCGGTATCCCATTCAAACAGGGCGAGCCCCCGGAAAAAAGCCGCGCAAAAAGGCGTTTGGTAGGCAAAATACACGGGGTGGGGTACGCCGGAGACGATGGCCAGTTCTTGAAAGCGGCCGGGATCGTAGATGTGGCGTGGCTGAAAATCGTGGAGCGGGCCCGGATTCCAGGCGCGGCCGGCGGTGTAGTAACCGGTGAAGTCCGCGCTGGTTTCCCGCCAGGCGGGACGGATACCGAACCAAATCGCCGCGAGAAGGAGAGGCGCCAGCAAGGCTGGCCACAATAGGGCATTTGTGCGCGGGGTAGTCATGATTAATGCGATCTCAGTGGGGCCGCGACCTCTTCACCCAGATCGGACTTCCAGTTTTCCATTTTGTAGTGGATCAGGGCCAGCGCAATCCGGAAACCCTGAACATAGCGGCGCAGGTCCGCGAACGAACGAATGCTCCTGACCTTCTTCCACCAGTATCGCGGCCGCATGTAGAACTTCTTGTAGGCGGTTTTCACCAGTTCGTTCAGTTGGGCCGCATTTTCGTAGCCGCTAGGCACGAACACGGCCTCCATTTGGGTGTGGCGCGAGTTGTCCTCGGCGATCATGTGGCCGAACCGCGGCGCATCTTCATAAAGGCGCGTGCCCTTGTGGGGCGTGGTCACGGTGAATTGAGCGTAATCCAAGTCGAGCTCCACGGCGAAATCGATGGTTTCCATGGCGCGTTGGGGCGTTTCATGGGGCAGGCCCAGCATGAAAAGGCCGCGCACCTCGATGCCGGCCTCCCGGCAGTTGCGGACGGCCTTGCGTGTAATGGCGGGAGAGAGCCCCTTTTGAATCGCCTTGAGCGAGTCCTGGTTCACGGATTCGATGCCCAGGAACACTTCCCAGCAACCGCCGCGTTTCATGGCCCGCGCCAGCTCGGGACTGAGGTCGTTGGCCCGCGCAAAGCAGCTCCAAAGAATTCCGGGCGCATCGCTTTCCATGCGGCGGCAGAGCGCTTTCAACCACTCGGGATTGGCGGTAAAGGTATCGTCCCAAAAGGAGATCTCCTTCGCGCCGAAGTCCCGCACCACCTGCCGCACTTCTTCGACCACCAACCCGGGATCGCGCAGGCGGACCTGGCGACCCCAGGTGAAGGGCGTACAACAGAAGCTGCATTTCCATGGACAGCCGCGTGAAACGAACATGTGGACCACGGGAAGGCGCCGGTACTGGACCGGGAAGGGGATGTAGCGGTCCATGGGCAGCAGGTGACGGGCGGGCAGGGGCAAGGCGTTCAGGTCCGCGGGTTCCCGGGGCCCTGAAAAGAAACAGCCCCCCACTTTTTTCCCCGTGCGGAAGAGGAGACCGGGAATGGCTTCCAGTTCGCTGGGTCCTTGCAGAAGGGTCTCGCGGTCAAAATCGAGAGCCTTGAAATGGCGCATCAGTTCTACCAGCGTGTGCTCGCCCTCGCCCACGCAGGCCATATCGAAGCAGGAAAACTCTTCCAAGAGTCCGGATGCGGGCCCGGCCTTTCCCGCCTGGCAGGAAAGCGTGATATGTGGGCCGCCCACGAGGATGAGCGTCTCGGGAAAGCGCTCGCGGATGCGGCGCGCCATTTGCACGGTTTTGGCGAAGGTGGGCGTCAGCGCGCTGAGGCCGACCGCGCGCGGCCGTTCCCGCTCGATGCGCTTCAACACCCCGTCATCGTCGAGCCGAGCGGCGAGCGGTTCGATGATGGAAGCGGAAAAGCCCGCATCCAGCAGCGCCCCGGCCAAGTAGGCCAAACCCAGTGGCGGCAGATGCCCGTACTTGTCGTTAATTTTGCGGCCGCCCACGCTTTCCTTTTTGGTGAGTGCGGCAAAATAGAGTAAACAATCGACCATGAAGGCTCCCGCCCCAAACTTAGGCCAAGCATAGGCAGCCGAACCCTTCCTGTCAATGTTTGGGAACGAGCCTTACATCCATCCTTGAAAATAAAAAAAGCGTGGCCGAAACCACGCTTTGAAAGGAGGACCCAGGGAAGGGTTGTGGGGCTTCCCCGGGTCCCAGGGGCGAGTGAACCCTTGGGCTAGCGGGTCGCAGTGGCGTTGCCGATAGCGGTTTGGCCTTGATTGTTGAAGACGAACACCACACCGGTCAGGCTGCCGTTGTCCGAGGTGGCGGTGGCAAAGAAATCGCCATCGCCGTCGGAGATGAAGCGCGGCACGTTCGGCGCCAGAGGCTGGACATCCACTAGAACATCGGTGTCGACCAGATTCCCGGCCGCGTCATAGTAATTGACCGTGATGGTCGCGGGCGCATCGCCGGTATTGATCACCACGGGCGCGGACTGGAAGCCATCGCTGCCGGGAAGGAACCCGAAGCCGATAGCTGAGCCGACATTGTCGTTGGAGCCGCTACCGGAGGGCAGCGACACGGCCAATCCTTGCGAGGGAGAGAGGGCCACGAGGTCGCTGGTCACCCAACTGCCGCGCAGGGTGGTGGCGGTCGATTCCAACACCACGGAGTAACCGCTTCCCACGCCCAGGGTGGGGAACAGGTCGGCAGCCTGCGCCTTGAGGAAACCGCCCGCCGGCACGTTGAGCGCCTGGGTTTGTTCGGAGGTTCCATCCTGACGCCGCGCGGTGAGGACCACCGAGGCGTCGGAGGCGCCGTAGTTGTCGACCACCAGGGTGGAGGCGAAATTGGCGCTGTTGGAGATCCAGGAATAGATCAGGCGCGAACCGCCGGATGAGATGGCGGCGCCGGTGTGGCCGTTGGCATCCAGCGCGGTCCAGCCGTTGGTCCAGAGCGCGGAATTGGGATCGAAGGCGCCCAGGTAGGGAACGTTTTTGAAGAAGTTGCCCGCCGGAGCGACAGCGCCGTTCGCGGCCGCGCCATTAGAGGAAGGACGGGGATCCAGACCGTTGTCGGCCAAGCGGCTGACGCCTCGCAACTCGGGATCGACGATGCTGTTGTTGTTCACGGCCAGGTGGGTGAAGACGAAGTCCTGGGGCGCGATATCGGCCAGGGTGTTGCCGTTGCCGAATTGCCACCAGATGTTGTTGGCCAATTTCAGGTCACCGGCTTCCAGGCGGGCGCGGCTGTCCTCGCCGTCAATGTCCTCGACCGTGACGCCCTTGCCGTCGTTGGCGCCGTTGTAGTCCGTGATAATGCTGTTGACGTAGGCGCCGCCGGCATTGTCGCGGAAGATGATCGCCTCGGAACCATCTCCCTCGGGGATGTTCCCGATTCCCGGACCGATGTAGGTGGCGTTGTAGACGTGCGGGGTAGCGAAAGGCGTTCCGGTTTCATCCACGGTTCCGCCGTCGTGTTCGCCGATGCGGCCGGCCGAATCGGGGCCTTGGATAACGAACCAGAACTGGTTCTTCCCGCGCCAGCCCTCGTCGTAGTCGAAGCCGTCGTCGCCGCAGAAGGCCGCCACCAGATACTTGGTGTTGACCGTGCCGCCGAACCACTCGAAGCCGTCGTCGAGATTGCTGAATACTTCCACGTACTCGATGATGGTTTGAGAGCCCACGGCGCCCAGGGTAAGACCGTTGATTTCATCGCCGGGGCCCAATTCCGCGCCGCCATGGCGAATGGAGACGTAGCGCAAAACGCCGGATCCGTCCTGATCGTTATTGCCGCCGTAGGCCGCACGGGCCTCACCGGTGGGGATACCCTCGATTTGGCCCTCGATGCCACGGTTGGTGGTGGCGTTGCCCAGCACGATCACGCCGCCCCACAGGCCGCGGTCAGCCCAATTCAGGTCGTTGGGGTCGCCGAGGTCGTCCAGCTCCGAGGTAAAGATGATGGGTTGATTGGCCGTGCCGTCGGCAATGATTTTGGCGCCGCGTGCGATGATCAGCGCGCTGGCGTTGTCACCGGTGGTGGGCGCGGCCTTGCCTTTGATGACGGTGCCGGGCTCGATGATCAGGGTGGCGCCTGTCTCGACGAAGACGAAGCCGTCGAGCAGGTAACAGTGATCGGAAGAAAGGGTCACCACCTCGCCGCCATTGATGTCGGCGTCGGTGAGGGTCACCAGGCCCGCGGCGGTGTGGCCCTCGTCAAAGAGCGCGGTCCAGCCGTTGGTCCAAAGCGGCGCATTGGGGTTGAAGGCGCCGAAGTAGGGCGTGTTCTTGAAGAAACCGTGCGTGGGCACGCGAGCGCCCAGGGCCGCGGGCCCATTGGAAGCGGGACGGGGATCGAGCCCCATGTCCGCCACACGGCTGATGCTCGCCAATTGCGGGTCGACGATTTGGTTGTTGTTGGCGGCCAGATGGGCTTGCACAAAATCCTGAGGGGCGAAGTCAGTCAGGTTGTTGCCGTTGCCGAACTGCCACCAAATGTTGTTGGCAATGGTCAGATCTCCGTTTGCCAGACGGGAGCGGCTGTCCTCGCCGTCGATGTCCTCCACGGTGATGCCGTTGCCATTGTTGGCGCCATTGTATTCGGTGATAATGCTATTCACATAGGAACCGCCCGCGTTGTCGCGGAAGATCAGCGCCTCGGAACCGTCGCCCTCGGGAATATTGTTGACACCCGGACCGATATAGGTAGCGTTGTAGATCGTGGGTGTGGCGTAGGGCGTGCCGGTTTCGTCTACCGTACCGCCGTCGTGCTCGCCGACCCGCCCGGCCGAATCCGTGGACTGTACCGCAAACCAGAACTGGTTCTTGCCCCGCCAGCCCTCGTCGTAGTCGAAGCCGTCATCGCCGCAGTGGGCGGCGACCAGGTACCTGGTGTTGACCGTGCCGCCGAACCACTCGAAGCCGTCGTCGAGGTTGCTGAATACTTCCACGTACTCGATCACGGTTTGGGAGCCGACCGCGCCCAGGGTCAGGCCGTTGATTTCATCGCCAGGTCCCAATTCAGCGCCGGCGTGCCGAATGGAAACATAACGCACCACTCCCGAATGATCGTTGTCATCGTTGCCGCCGTAAGTTGCGCGCGTTTCACCGGTGGGGATACCTTCAATTTGGCCCTCGATGCCGCGGTTGGTCGTGGCCCTGCCCAGCACGATGATACCGCCCCACAGGCCCCGGTCCGTCCAGGTCAGATCACTGGGGTTGGACAGGTCGTCGGCTTCCGCGGTGAAAATAATGGGATTGGAAGCGGTGCCCTCGGCAAAAATTTTACCGCCACGGGCAATGATCAATGCGCTGGCGTTGTCGCCGGTCGTGGGCTCTCGCATGCCGCGGACAACCGTGCCGGCCTCGATGTTCAGCACCGCGCCATCCTCAACAAAAACGAATCCGTCCAGGATATATTCGTTGCCGGAAGTCATGGTAAAGGTTTCACCGGCATTGATGGTCGCATCAGTGACGGTAATTTGGGCTTGCAGAGCGAAGGGAAAGGCCAACGTCAGCAAGATGAGGAAAAAGAATTTCTGGAACATGAATCCTCCCAAGGATCGTGGTGATAGTAGGCAAAGCTTGATTGATGAAGGTTTGGATCTAGCGGGATGCCTCCCAGCCGATCAAGGTGAACCGAAAAGGGTTTACCGGCATCCCGCTGCAACAAGCTCCAAGCAACAAGTTGAGTTTGCGTTGCCCCCGCTTGCTGCTTGTTTCTTGGTGCTTGCAACTGCCGCATTGGCGTTCCCAAAACTTGACACAAAAGTAAAGATTTTGACCGCCAAGGCGGCTAGGGCGTACCTCGGACAGACTCCCTCCGGTGGAGGGTTCCATCCAGCCGCTCCAAATTGGAATGGTTCTAAATCGAACGGCCTCGTGGCCGTGGTTACTTTTAAGGCTTAAAACTCAGGCTCAAAGAGAAGGAGGTTCCGGTCTTGTACTCCGATCTCAGGAATTCGTTACCCTTGAATTCCTGAATGATCTTAATGGGTGAATCCAGCAGGTTTTTGGCGACGAATTTCAAGGTAAACCTTTCCCAAAGCCTTTGCGAGAAGGTGAAATCCAACATCTCGCGCGGCTGTTCCAAGGCATTGGGGGCGCCGCCGTAGCCCACCTCGTCCAGGCGCTCGCCGAACTCGTTGTAGAAAAGGGAAGCCGAGGTGCCGTGGGTGAAATGATCGTAATTGAGACCGATGTTCACCAGGTAGGGTGATTGGCCCTGTAGGGTGCGGGTCTCATCGGCATCGGGATCGCGCTGGCGGATGAAAGCCAATTCTTCCGCGGGGATATCCACCTCGGATTCGATGAGCGAGAGGTTGGCTGCCAGGCTGAGATTGTGCATGTCGGGCAGGAGGCCCGCGAGGCTTTTCCGCAACTCCAACTCCAAGCCGTAGACCCTGGCCTCATCCACGTTGAGGAACGTCCGTTCGCCGAATTCAGAGGCCTGGCGGATGTTGTACGCGCGTTCGATGGGGTTCTCGAATTCCTTGTAAAAGACGCTGGCCGCGATGATCTCGCCGGAACCGGGGAACCACTCCCAACGCATATCGTAGTTGTTGATCAGGGTTCGCTTTAAATCCGGATTGCCCACGAAGATGCCATCCGCGATGAAGTCGAAGCTGGCGTAGGGCGCCTTTTCACGAAAGGTGGGACGCGCCAAGGTGCGTCCGAAGGAAGCTCGCAGGTTGGCCGAGGCGCTCATTTCATAGATCAGACTCATGGAGGGCAGCAGATCATCCTCGTCCAGGATGCCCACCCGGTCCTCGTTAAACACCAGGAGGTCGGTTTGTTCCATCCGCGCGCCGGAAACGATGCGCCGCTCGCCGAAGATCGCACTGAGCGAGCGGGCGCGGTGGCCGATCAGGTTCCGCATCGCCTGGTTCATGCTGAGGATCATGCCGTTCCGCGCGGCCAGCAGCATCGGCAGCGCGATCCCGTCGCCCTGCCGCCCGCCCCGGGCTCCGGTCTCGTCGATCCGCCAGAGCGTGGCGTCGCCGGCGCGATGGGCCGAGAGCCGGAGGTTGCCGCTGCGGGTGAACACGGTCTCGCAGGCATTGCCGCCCTGCGAGAGCGCGGTTTCCTGCCGGAACACCACCGCCGGCGCGCTGACGAGAAGGCCGGAGAGCGCCTTGGCAATGGTCTGTCCGGTCCGGTCGCCGAAGCGTTCCGAGGCGGCGGCGTTCTGCGCCACGATGGCCCCTCCGGCATCGGTGCAGAAGCAGGGCGAGGCGTCGTGTTCGATCAGCGCCGCCACCCCTTCGGGCATCCTGCCCCCGCGGCGGCGGCCGGCCACGAGCATCCAGCCCGCCAGCAGCAGGATCGCCCC
>JBGTRP010000347.1:0-7539 GCA_041940685.1 Acanthopleuribacteraceae bacterium | reverse complement strand
GCAGGGCGCCCAAGCCCAATGATATGAAGAGGATCAATCGACCGCGAATGCTTCCGGGTTTCATAACATTCCTTTTATTCTCCGCCGAGAAAAGGCGGGGGTCCAATTCCTCCGGACGGCAGGCATCGCATTTTCATGCCAAACCATTGGCGGGTTGCCGTCGCGTTAAGGAATAACATAGCCGAATCCGCGCCGGGTTTCGATGATCGGCGGCTCGGTCTTGGTTTGAATTTTTTTGCGCAGCGTGCAGATGACCACATCGACCACGTTGCTGGCAATGTCGCCGTAACCCTCGTAGAGGTGTTCCACGAGCAGATCCCGGCTCACCACACGGCCGCGCCGCATCAGCAGGAACTCGAAAAGGCTGTACTCCTTGGGGGTGAGCGCGATTTCTTTGTCGCCGCGATAAACCTGGTGCAGGGCCGAGTTGATCCGCAGCTCTCCCAGCTCCACCCATGGGTTTTTATTCACATAACGGCGTCGGATCAGCGCACGAACGCGGGCCACGAGCTCATCGAAATCGAAGGGTTTGATGAGGTAATCATCCGCCCCGACCTCCAGGCCCCGGATGCGGTCCTGCACCTGATCCTTGGCGGAAAGGATCAACACATGGGTGGCCTTGCCCAGCTGGCGCAACTTTTTAAGTAGAGTCAGGCCATCGATTTTGGGAATCATCAGATCCAGGATCAGGACATCGTAGTCGTAAGCTCGCGCCAAGGCGAGCCCATCCTCGCCATCTCCGGCGATGTCTACCGCGAAACCTTCGCGTTCCAGACCCTTGCCTACCGAGTTTTGCAATCGTTTTGAATCTTCGACAAACAGCAGCTTCATGGCTTCAACCTCACTCGGGTTCCGGCAATCGAGCGGTCGGCCTGTCTTGAAAAAGCTTGACGCCCTGGAAAAGCCTTTGGTTCTCCAAGCTGACTCGCGGGAGTTGCCTATGAGGGCGGCCTGATTCTCCTTCATTCTCAATACAAAATCATAGCACGCGCGCATGGCCGTGATTTTGACGCCCTCGCGCGGTCAGCATAACCGCCCGAAGATTAAATTTTCATTAAACGGAGCCTTCGCGGCGTTTCCTAGATCGGAAAGAGACGCCTGATCCGCTCGGGGTTCCGGACGCCCTGGCGCAAAAAAACGATCTGAATGCTGTTTTGCAAAAAAAATCGGCTCTTCATTTTTCCTTAATTTTCTTCGCTCATATTGGAATCAGCCTGATGAAGTCGACTTCTACCCCAATGGGCTTGACCAATTCTCTACTAAGGAGCTTTATCATGAAAAAACCTTATCTCTACTTATTGTTGGCCATGTTGGCGGCCCTTTTTCAAGCCACGGCACTTGCTCAGGATGAAGAAGAAGAGTGTGAGTTGGAAGAGGACACCCGCTTGTTCTCCAGCAACTTTTCCACCACCGATTGCAAGTTTCGCAACCGGCACCGTTCCTTTGAGGTTGAAAATTCCTATTTCATCCTGGAACCGGGTTGGCAGGTCGTTTTGGAAGGAGAAGATGACGATGAGTTTATCCGTGTAGAAACCACGGTTCTCAATGAAACGGAGTGGGTGGAAGGCGTGCTCACCCGCGTGGTTGAGGAAAGAGAGTGGATCGACGGGGAGCTCTTCGAGGTTTCCCGCAACTTCTTCGCAATCTGTGAGCACACCAATGATATTTACTACTTCGGCGAGGACGTGGATTTTTACGAGGACGGGGAAATCGTGGACCATCACGGTGCATGGCGTGTAGGCGTCAACGGCGCCAAACCCGGTATCCTTATGCCGGGCAGGGTGCTGATGGGCGCGCGCTTTCATCAGGAATACTCGCTCGGCGAAGCTGAAGACCGCGCGGAAGTATTGGGCATGACCACGCTTGAAATTGACGGCGAGGTCTACGAAAACGTGCTGATGATCCAGGAGGGCTCGCCTCTGGACAGTCCTTGCGATGCGGAGATTAAGTTCTACGCGCCCGGGATCGGCAACATCATCGACGAGGAGCTGGAGATCGTGGAATCCGGATTTGTTTTCCGAATACCTCAAAGCCTTTCCTTCAAGGATAATTAACAAGCCGATGCGGACATGCTCCTCGGCCGACAGGCCGGGGGGCATGGAGCCTTTCCTGCCGCCGAGCCTCGGCGGTCAGGCCGCGTAATTCCCGAATGAGAACCCATGGCCTCAAGCCTCTCGATGGAGAGAGCTGATTGAATATGCTTCAAATCGAAACATAATACCTGCCGCCTTGGCGGCGCTTTCGGAGTGCTCGATGCGTTTTTCTTTTATTTTCATCATGATTCTATGCCCGCTCCTAGGGCAACTCGCTTGCCAAGGGGCCAAATGGGGCGCCCGGCAGGACCAAACCGCTCCACCCTCCGGGAACGAGGCCCTGTCGGGACCCTATTTGGAAACGCTCGCCGCGGTAATGCCGCATGGTTGGGTTGTCGTGAGTCAGGAGCAACTGACCGACGGCGAGGCGGGCCAAGCGGAAATTGAGGTGAACACCTCCGCCGGCGCGAAGCGGCTCAGAGTGGATAGCGAGGGATTCCCGCTCAGGATCATCGAGGATCTCGATCCCGAGGAAGTTCCCGCTCCCGTGCGTGAAAAAGCGCCACGCGAGTCCGATGCGGGCCTTATCGAGAGGCGTTGGATCATGCTCTACGAACTGGAGATTCGGCATGAGGAACAAGGAGAGATCGCGGTTTTTGTGGATGGCGCTGGTCGGGAACTGTTTCAATTGGTGGAAAACGAGGAGAACGAAGACTCCGAGGAGGAGGAAAATGGCGAGGGGCCGGAGGGACCTGCCGAGACCTTGCCGGCCCGGGTTTTAGAGCGGGTGAAGCCCTATTTGCGGGGCGCCGAGCGTTACCATTTGGAACGGGAAAAGGAATGGGGTAGAACCCTGTATGAGATCGAGTGGCGGGAAAAGGGCCAGACCCGTGAGATAAAAATTTTTTCCACCGGAGAGGTGCTGTTACAGGAACTACCCGCCTCCCATCCGATTCCCGAACGGGTCAGGGCGCTTCCCACGGATGAACCTCCCGAGGCCGTGCTTTTGGCGGTTTACTGTCAAACGGGCGCGTCCGATTCCGGGTGCTGGCTCGCGGATGGCGCTTCCTTCCCACTCTCTCAATGAGAATAGGCTGGCGGACTCCGTTTTCAGGCCCGTCAGCTTCGAGTGAAAAGCCCAAAATGGATGCGAATCTTCATCTTGCCTTTTTAAAAATAGACGGCCCAAACCGTGAGGGTCGCGGCGGGGCCGCTGTTTCTCAATTGGAGATTCCACCTGCCCTGGGTCCCCGGGTAAGATTGAGAGACCCAAACCTGGTCGGTGTTATGGGCCTGAAACCCCATGCCCGTAATCGTCATGCCAAGGCCTGATACGGTTAAATTTTGGTAGCCGTTCTTTCCTGTCGATATACCGCCAAAGCGGAAAAAATTTGGCCCGGAGGTTGCCGTTTCCGATAAGCATTCTTTTTTGATTGTAAGCTCTATTTGGTTCATGAGGTTCCTACCTTGTTTTCATATGTTTCCTCTCCCAGACGCGGTTGGCGCTCAGTAGCCGAATCGAAAAGGCCGGGCTCGCCGAGGTACAAGGATAAGGGCAAATCGCGAGTCAGGGGCATGGACAGGCCAAAGGCCGAGGACCTTTAGACTTATCTTTTCACCTGGCTCGAAATGTAGTTTGAACTTATAGGGAAAATCTGTACCATGAGCAAGGCTCAGCGCTCAAAAAACCTGGTTGCGCCATGGAACAGTAAGTGGTTTTAGAGCTGTAATTGGGCGAAGACCTCGGCGAGGTGGTTCGTGGGCGGAAGCGCGCCTTCTGCCGGAAGGAGCGCGGAGAGCTCTGGATGTTTTGCCGCCGCGCGGCCAATGATTTCCTCGGATATTTGGTCCAGCCGATTTATGTTTTCCCGAAAGCGCGTTTTGAACTCCTCATCCGAGAGTCCGTCGGTCAAGGCGCCGTTCAGGTGGCGCAGGACTTCCACCTTACCCTGATCCAGAAAGACGCCTTCTAGTTCCTTACGGCTAAGTTCATCCCAGCGGCGGAAAAACCCCTGCATTCGCTCGTTGAGATGAAGTACGCGCTCCACGTCCGCGCGGATTCCCATAAAGGCGCGCAGATCCGCAATGCGGCCATTAATAAAGATAAAGGCCAAGAAGCTCCAGTAGAGCGCGTAATCCCAAACAATCTTCAGGGGCATGACCTGCATATTGCCGAAAAGCGGATACTGATCCTGGTACACTTTCAGGGTGTTTTCAAAATAGGAAAGGTAAATTTTTTCATAGATATTTGCCAGTCCGCGAATGTCTTTCCCTTTCATTTCCTGGCAAATCAGTTCGCAAATCAGAGAGTTGCTTATGGCGATGAAATCGCTGCCCGGCGAATAAAAGGGATCGAGAAAGACGCCCGCCTCGCCGGTAAGCGCCCAGCGGTCTCCGGAGAACACCTGTTTGCTGCCGTGGGAGAAATGTTTCAGGGCCAGGAAGTCCTGTAACTTGGCCCGGTTTGCCTCCACGAACCGGGCGCAGATGGGCTCATGGGTTTTCAGCCAATCCAAGGCGCGGTCGAAACGGTTAAAGGTCCTGGGGTTGTGCAGGCGGGGATCGGCGACGATCCCGAAGCTGGTGCTGCCCGAGGCCAGGGGAATAATCCAAACCCAGTAGCCTCTTCCCATCAGGTGGTTGGTGCTCAGCCAACGCAGCGGCTCAGACCCGCCGTCTCCGCCCCATTCCCCATCCGGGCACCAATCATCGATGCGGATACGTTCGGCGATGCGGAACCAGGCGGCATTGATATTGTGGGAGACCCGCTGTTTGAGGCCCAGACGGCGTTTGATCAGGGCGGCTCTGCCGGATGCATCCACGAGCCAGCGCGCTGCCGAGACCCTTGCCTCGCCATTGTGAAAATAGCGGACATGATGCCAGGCGCCCGCCTTTCCCAACTGGATATCGCTTACGCTGGCCCCGTCCAAAAAATCGACGCCCAACTCGCGCAACACGTGGCCCAAATGGTTTTCAAAGCGACCGCGGTCAAGCTGGTAGCTGGGCGTATTGAAAAAGGAACTGACCCCCATCTCCAGGCCGCCTGCAAGGGAGCCCATCTGTGGACCTGAAAAGAAAAAACGCAAGCCGTACTTGGGTAATTGACGGGATTGGATGTGTTCTATCAGGCCCAGCGTTTGGGCCAGGTAGTAGGCGCCTAACTCCACCAGCGACTCACCCACTTTAAAGGCGGCCTCTTCCACCGGATGGGCTCTTTTCTCCAGCACCAAAAGCTTGATGGATGGCCGCGCCCTTTTCAACTGAAGCGCCAGGGTGAGCCCGGCTAGACCGCCGCCCAAAACCATGACATCCCATTGTTGAATTTTTGTCATCGATCATGATCTCCAGGATTGGTTGGGAGCGGTTGCCGCCCGACGGGAATCACCCGCGCTGATAAACCGCGGTCAGAAAGTGATTGTTGAAGCCGAAGCGGCAAAGGGCGCCCAGGCGCGCACCGATGGCCGCCGGGTTTTTTTTGTAAAAATTCCACAGGTTCCGGGGGATATTCTGGGCCCGTGATGACCTTCCCTTACCCCGACCGAACAATGCGCCCAGCGAATAAAAGGGTTGGATTTGCTTGAACACGGGACCTTGCTCAAATCCATGGCGGCCGAACATCGTTTGAATCGAGGACTCCGTGAAGTCGTGAAGGTGATGGCGGTTACCATCCTTGGTAGGGGTGGTCGGCACTGATGCGATAATGCGCCCCTCGGGGGCCAGGATCCGGGTCATTTGGGCGATAAATGCTTCTGGGTCCGGGAGATGCTCGATGGTTTCAAGAGTAACGATCGTGTGGAAAGGCTTTTCGGCCTGAAAACGCATGGCGTCGGCCCGGATGAACCGCGTGTTGGTGGAGGCGTAATGTTCCTCGGCGTAAGCGATAGCATGGCCGTCGCTGTCCACTCCGGTGAAATGCCCCTCCGCCATGCTGTTGGCGAGGACTTGAGTTCCATAGCCGCAGCCGCTGGCAATGTCCAGAATTCGGGTTCCTGCCAAATGCCGGGTGGCGAATCGGTAGCGCTCAAGGTGAAACCGAAGCGTGTCCATATCAGCCTTGGACTCGCGATCGAGCTCCTTGGGGTAAATTCTTTCCAGGGACCGGGTGGGTTCCATGAATTCCTTATCCACCATAGACATGAGGGTTTGGGAGCAATTTCTCCCGGCGAAGCCTGACTTTTCGCATAAAAGGCATCCGAGGAAATGGACCCGCATAGTCTAGAGTCGAGGCTTGAGGAATTAAGCGGGATCCTCGGGGCCGGTCTTTCCCATTTTAGCATGCGGGCCCGAGGGGATTGGTTTCCATGGCGCGGGGATTTCGATTCCCGGGCCAAACCGGTCGTGGGCCCCGACCGGGGAGCTCTTCCACCGCTCGGGGTCCAACGCCGGTAATGGTCCTGAGTTTTGGGGGTCAATTGCCATCTTTCTTAAACAGCCTCGCAATGGGTTCGGGTAGGCTCGAAAGGTCCGGCGTCTCAATATTGGAGAGCCCGGTGAGGTTGTTGTCTCTCATGAGCTTGGGAATTCGCTCCGAGTGGAAGATCATGCCCCAATCGCTTTCAGCGTTTTTCGACGCCTTGAGAGAGCCCTGTTGGAAGGAATCGATGAAACCCTCAAACCGGTGGCGGCCCGAAAGCTCGATGTACTGGGCCGGTTGGTCCGTCGCATTCCAGAAACAATGCTGGATGCCCCTGGGTTTTTGCACATAACTTCCCGCGGGCGCCGTAAAACGGATGCCGTCTTCACCGCCCACCTCAAATTCGAGCTCGCTGGTAATGACAAAAACCAACTGATCGTCAAATTTGTGGGTGTGGGGGGCAAGCAGTTCGTGGGGATTGATCACCCCCTGCATGACTGAAAAATCGCCGCCCATATCCCTTGCCCGCGCCTTGATCATCATGTCGGTTTCCGTTTGTTCTCCTTCGCCGGGAAGCTTGAGGAGGTCCATGGTTTCGTAGCGTTGCGCCACATTACCGGTTGTTTCGGTTTGATTTTCCCTTTTCTCCATCACCATATGAGTCATTTTTTGCTCCTTTGATTCGGTTTGCGGTCTCAAGACGGCATGCGAGGTAGTTATTCCTTGGAATTCCATTCCTCTTTTCGTCTTGATTGGATAAACCGGAAAAAGAGCCAAAACCGGAAAAAAAGTTGGCATGCCGAATGAATGTCGGGAGAGAGCGAAATGAAATCAGTCTCAAACTGTCCATTGGACACGGCGTATGTTACAAGAGAGTATGGAGGTTTCCGATGTTCTTCAATCGAATGGTTTGGTTGTTGTCCTTTTTTTTGATTTCTTTTGCCTTGACCGCTGGAGATGAGGACGCGCTGCCGGCAATGGCGGATGGCAACGGCGCCTCTTTTGCGCGCGCATGGCAGGTTTTGCCGCTGGAAGGTCTGGAGCTAAGGCGGCTGGCCGTTCCCCATGGCTGGCTGGTTAGTGAGCGCTTTGCGGACGGCCGTCCTTCCAACCTCGTGTTTTTGCCGGACCGCGAGTACTCTTGGCGCGCCA